>CALDPJ010000126.1 GCA_937911795.1 uncultured Flavobacteriales bacterium
CAAACCGACGTTGCCTGTTTTGGTGAAACTACCGGCTCGGCGGAGGTTAGTGCCGCGGGAGGAACCGGACCTTACTCATATAGCTGGAATACCAACCCGCCGACGAACGGTCCTATTTTGAATAATGTATCAGCGGGAAGTTATACGGTTACAGTTACAGATAACAATGGTTGTACTGAAGAGTTAACCGTTGAAATCGATCAACCGGATGCACCACTTTCAGCAAATATTTCAAACGTTCAACACGTACTTTGTTTCGGTGCAAATACAGGATCAGTTACGGTAGAAGTTTCGGGTGGAACTCCCAACTACAATTATTTATGGAATGATCCTGCTGCACAGACAACAGCCACTGCATCGGGACTTGAAGCTGGAAGCTATAGCGTACTAATCACCGATGCCAACGGTTGTACCGGTATTGTAAACGTTACCATCAATCAACCATCGTCTCCGCTAGATGCCAGTATCATCACCCAAACCGATGTGGCGTGTTTCGGAAATTCAACCGGCGCTGCAACTGTTCTCGCAACGGGAGGTTCAGGATCGTACAGCTACTTATGGAGTCCCGGAGGTTACACAACTTCTACAGCTACAGGATTATCCGCAGATACCTATACCGTTACCATCACCGATAACAACGGCTGTGATATTCCGGTAGAAGTGATCGTAGAAATTACACAACCCGCTGCCGGACTCATGGCCAATCTTACCAGCCCCACCGTTACAGGCGGCTGGAACATCGCCTGTAACGGAGACGCATCCGGATCGATTGATCTGGAGGTTAGCGGCGGAAGCCCTCCCTACGAATACATGTGGTTCGAGGCAAATGGTGACACGACTTACACCGAAGATCTAAGCAATCTGATAGCAGGAACCTATACCGTAATTATTGCCGACGGAAGTGAATGTACACTCGAACAATCCATTATACTGACTCAACCAGATCCTTTGGACTACTCCTTCGAAATGACACCAACTTTATGTTTCGGAAGTCACGAGGGTGAAATTAAAGTAGATATTTTCGGAGGCACGCCCGGTTATCAGTATTCCTGGGAAGGTCCTGATGGGTTTGTTGCAGATGTAAGCGACCTTTTCAATCTGGCCGGAGGAATCTATGAACTCACAGTGACAGATACCAATGGCTGCGTGTTCTACGTGCCGATCACCGTAACACAACCCGAAGACATAATCATCAATGTTGATTCGGTAAGTGTATATCCCGGCGGATGGAACGTTTCGTGTCATGACTCAGAAGATGGTAGCATCAACATCACCGGAACAGGAGGAACCGAACCTTATAATTTTGTGTGGCAGGGACCGAACAATCCGTTCTTTTCAACCAGTGAAGATGTAGAAGACCTTCCCGGAGGAAACTATGAAGTCATCCTTATCGATGACAACAACTGTATCCAGAACCAGTTTATTGAACTAACTGCACCGGATTCAATCAGCATTTTTCTGGATGCATTTCAGTTTCCGGGAGGAGCTGAGCTGAGTTGCCCCGACGCAACGGACGGTAGTATCACCTCAATTGTTCAGGGTGGCACGCCAGATTATTCGTACAATTGGAGCGGACCTCCTGCCTTTCCGGGAGCCATTTCCGAAAATCTCACCAATCTACCGGAAGGCACCTATGTGCTGGAAATTACTGACTTCAACGGCTGTATTAATCAGGAAGCCGTACGTATTGATCCGCCGGACTCACTCATCATAGCCGTTTCAAGTCCGGTTTATTTTGGTGGCTTTAACATTTCCTGCAACGGAGCTTCAGATGGAAGCATTGATCTGACCATTGAAGGCGGAGTTCCTGGATACACCGTCCTCTGGCAAGGTCCGAATGCATTTGTGTCAAACGACGTTGATCTGACCAATTTATCAGCTGGTGTGTATTGCGCAATAGTAACCGACATCAATGGCTGTGAAGAAACCATCTGCGTTGAATTGACAGAGCCAGATCCGATCGCGGGTACGGTAACAAGTCCGGTTTTTGACGGCGGATGGAACATCGATTGCAACGGAGCATCAACAGGAAGTATTACCACTTCATTCGTAGGTGGAACATTACCGTATTCCTATTTCTGGGACGGGCCAGGCACTTTCACTTCTGGTGATGCCAATCTTTCAAACCTTCAGGCCGGAGAATACTGCCTCACCATTACCGATGCCAATTTGTGCACCTACCAAACCTGTATTGTTCTCACCGAACCAGACCCTGTGGTCATCACATTTGACGCGAGCGACTTCAACGGATCGAATCTCAGTTGCCAGGAGGCCGGAGACGGTAGCTTAACCGCAGAAGTATCTGGAGGAACACCAGCTTATTCATACGCATGGGATGGACCGGATGGTTTTGTAGCCACCGCAGCAACCATTAACAATCTGGAAGCCGGTGTTTACTGCGTCACTATTACCGACGAAAACGGATGCTCTGAAACCAATTGCATTGAACTCACCGAACCGGAACCAGTAATCGTTACGTTGTCGGCACCGACTTTTGCAGGAGGATGGCACGTAGACTGCAACGGAAATGCCAGTGGATCCATCAATGCAGTGATCAGTGGCGGAACACCTTCCTTTATTTACGAATGGACGGGACCGGATAATTTTTCTTCTGCCCAACAAAACATCAACAATCTGGTAGCCGGGGTTTATTGTCTGGAAGTCACCGACGAAAATGGTTGTATCGGAATGAACTGTTTCGAACTTACCGAACCGGCCGTAATATCTGCTACTCCGGATATTAATCCGGTAGCCTGTAACTCTGCCGCAACAGGAAGTATCGATCTGAACCTGGCAGGTGGTACAGCTCCTTATTCTATCAGTTGGAGCAACAGTGACAATACAGAAGAGATCACCGGATTATCTGCCGGAATCTATTCGGTGGTTGTGATAGACGCAAACAATTGTGTCTTCGAAGCCACTTATGAAATTGAAGAGCCGGAAGACCTGTTGCTAACTTTGAGCAGCCCAACATTTGTAGGTGGTTTTAACATTGACTGTGCCGGAGCATCTACCGGATACATCGGCAACAATATTATAGGAGGAACACCGACCTACGATTTCGATTGGACCGGCCCCAACGGTTTCACATCGTCAGACAGTAGTCTTGTCGATGTACCCGCTGGAACTTATTGCCTCAATGTGATAGATGCAAACGGATGTGAGGCTTCGGCCTGCATCACCCTTACAGAGCCCGAACCACTTCAGGTAAATATTGCTCAGACCGCAGAAGTTTTATGTAATGCTGCCAACACCGGGGCGCTGCAAGCGCAACCCAATGGTGGAAATCCGAGCTACGCTTATGTATGGACCGGACCGGATGGTTTCTCGAGTATCAGCCAGAATGTTTCCAGTTTACCAGCAGGAGTTTATTGCGTTACTGTAACAGATATCAATGGTTGTACTACTCAAAATTGTTTCGAGATTACCGAGCCCGATGCTGTCACTGTATCTCTGGTCTCACCTGAATTTGCCGGAGGATTCAACATCAATTGCTATCAGGGCGATGATGGGTCGATCATAACCACTACAGAAGGCGGAACAGGAGATTACACCTATATCTGGAATGGACCCAATAATTTCACGGCCGATACTCCGAACCTCGCCGGACTTTCTGCGGGTGAATACTGCGTGGTTGTGCTGGATGAAAACAATTGTATTGGTGAAGCCTGTATTACACTGACTGAACCAGAGCCCCTGGATGTTGAACTCACCACCATCGAGTACAACGGCGGGATGAACATCAGCTGTTTCGGTGCCTGCGACGGAATGCTCAACGCTGCGGTTACCGGAGGTGCCGGTCCCTTCAACTTTGAATGGTCCGGACCCGATAATTTCTCAAGTTCTGACACACTGCTCACCGATTTATGCGCCGGCACTTATGTGCTTCTCACAACCGACGCCAACAACTGCGTAAAAACCGATTCATTTACACTGGTTGAGCCGGAAATGTTGAATGTGGATCTGTTCGCTCCTACCTTCGGCGGGGGGGCCAACATCAGTTGCCATGGAGACAGTACCGGAAACATCTTCAGTACCGTGTCCGGAGGAACCGAAGCCTATTTGTACGACTGGTCAGGGCCGAATAATTTCACTTCCAACGTGCCGGTCCTCGAACTATTAACTGCAGGAACATATACTCTCAATATCACAGACCTCAACGGGTGCATGGTCAGCGATTCAGTTACGTTGACAGAACCAACCGATTCGTTGTACGCCACGGTTGATCCCCTGGTTTATCCGGGTGGAACCAATATCAGTTGCCACGGCGCAGAAGACGGCGCAATTGATTTAACAGTCTACGGAGGTATTGCTCCGTATAATTATGACTGGAGCGGTGTTTTTAGTTTCACCTCTGACGAAGAAGATATATCCGATCTTGAAGCCGGAGAGTATTCGGTAATCATTCTGGACACAAACGAATGCACCTATACCATAAATGTATTCCTCTCCGAGCCGCAAGAATCGCTAAACATTCAGTTATCTGCAGAACCAGTTTTGTGCAACGACGGCAGTGACGGCTCTGTTTCGGTTGAAATCTCTGGCGGATCACCGGCTTATGCATTTGACTGGTCAGGCCCGGATGGATTCAACAGCGACGACCAGAATCTCGAAGGAATTGCTTCAGGTGAATACATTGTGTCGGTTACCGATACAAATGGTTGTAGTATTTCGGATACCATCTTCGTTTCTGAACCTCCGGCCATTGTTATTTCGGGAGAAGTAGAGAACGCTACCTGTGATGCAGCAGATGGATCGATTGACGTAACGGCTTCCGGAGGAACAGGTGATTTCACTTACTCCTGGGATTCAGGTGAAGAAACATCAATCATCGACAATCTCTCCAGCGGCACTTATACCGTAAATGTTACCGATGAAAACGGTTGTACCGCAGAAGCTATTTACGAAGTGAGTGGTGTCAATCCGCTCGATATCGAATTTTCGACTCAGAATCTATTCTGCTTCAATGATTCAACCGGTGAAATATCGGCAAATGTGCTCAATGCGAATCCACCGGTAAACTACAACTGGACCGGACCCAATGGTTTCGAATCCGGAGATCCTGTGTTGATGGATCTTGCCGCCGGAACGTACACCTTAACCATTACCGATGGCAACAATTGTTCGCTTACCCAATCTGTAGAAATTACCGAACCGCAAGAGCTCGTTCTCGATGACCTGTTCAGTCCCTACCCCGTTCCGGGAGTTGATTTCAACATCTCGAGCCCGGGTGCAGATGACGGTTCAATATTCTCCCTGATCATTTCAGGCGGAAGCGGAAATTACACGGCAGAATGGAGCGGCCCAGATGGTTTTGAAGCTACCGGAACTACAGGTTTGAATGGTCTGGTAGCCGGAACATACACGGTAATTGTTACCGACGAAAATGGCTGTTCTGTTTCCGCCTCGACTACCCTCACCGAACCTTATCAACTCGAATTGCCAAATGGAATTTCTCCGAATGGCGACCTGAATAACGATGCCCTGATCATTCGGGGAATTGAACTCTTCCCAAACAACGAACTTGTAGTTTTCAATCGTTGGGGTAGCATTGTATACACCGAAAACAATTATAAAAACACCAGCCCCTGGTACGGCGACAACCAAAATGGAACATTGCTTCCAGACGGAACCTACTTCGTGGTGGTTAAGATTAATTCGGGTGAAGCAAAAGAGTTAAAAGGATATCTGGAATTAAGACGATAGGAACAGATCATCAGACAAATCATAGACAATATGAAAAATTTAATCGCAATATTCATCGCCACCCTCACCTTATCCACTGCTTATGCACAGCAGGAAATTATGGTGAGCCATTATATGTTCAATGGCCTGTTTCTGAATCCTGCCTATGCAGGAAGTCATGAATATATGACGGCTACCGCCCTTCACCGCAGCCAATGGGTTGGAATGGATGGTGCTCCGAGTACCCAGGTATTTGGATTTGACGCACCACTTTTCGACAACTCAATCGGAGCAGGATTGTCGGTGATCAATGACCGGATTGGTGATACCCGGCAACTCGAAATCAACGCGAATGTTTCCTATCACATTCAACTCGATCGGGAAAACCAGCACCGCTTATCTTTCGGAATTCGTGCCGGAGCCACCAATTACAGCGCCAATCTTACCGACACAAAGGTTTGGGACAGCAACGATCCTGTTTTCAGCAATGACATCAACAATGCGCTCATTCCGCGTTTTGGAGCCGGTATCTATTACTACAGCGACCGGCTGTATGTTGGGGTTTCCGTACCGACCATTTATGCCGCCGATCAGAAGATCAAGCTCAACATAGACGATTTGCGAAACTCCTACTACACGAAACACTATTTCATCAATGCAGGGGTCGTTTTTGCCGCAGGAAGCAAATTCAAGATTAAACCCTCTACCCTCGTGAAGGTGGAAGCAAGTGCCCCGGTTAGCATCGACCTCAATTGTAATGTTCTCTATAATGACCTGATCTGGCTAGGCGTTTCTTACCGCACCGGCGATGCAATTGTAGCTTTGCTGGATGTTAACGTAACACCGCAGTTCCGCATCGGTTATGCATACGACTTTACGCTATCTCAACTCAACCGGCATTCAAACGGAACGCACGAGGTAATGCTCGGATATCAATTTGGAAAAGACAAGGTTAAAACAAGATCGCCACGTTACTTTTAAACACGGCTTATAAATTTATTATGATGAACCAATCAACATTTTTCGGACTTATGGCTTTAGTTCTTCTCGCTGGCTGTGGCAATCCTGCCTTGCGAAAAGGTCTGAAATCCTACGACGAGATGGCCTACGCTGATGCCATCGACCAGCTGAATATGGCTTTGGAAAAAGACTCTACGAGTGCCGAAGCAAAAATAGCCCTGGCCGATGCTTATCGCCTAACGAACAACTACACGCATGCCGAGCGCATGTACCGTCAGGTCGTTCAACTTCCGAATAGTCGCCCCGAACATAAACTGGAGTACGCGCGAATTCTCATGTCGGCAAATAAGCACGAAGAAGCTGCGAATATGATTCGGCTCTATCTTCAGGACAGGCCCGACGATAAAGTTGCGAAATCATTACTCGAAGCCTGTAATTACATAGAATTGTTTAAAGCCGATACAGCCGCATACCGGCTCGATGAAGTTCCGCTTTTTTCAAATGCATCCATGATGAGTCCGGTGCGCTACAAAAATGGAATCGCATACGCTGCCGAACGACTCGAAGGTGGGAAAACCAATCCGTGGACGGGATTTACCTACTACGATATTTACTACAGCCATCAGACCAACGGCGAGTGGCAATCGCAAAGCAAAGTTGGAGGAAACGTCAGCAGCAAATATCACGAAGGGCCCATTACCTTCAATGCCGCCCAGGACTATGCCGTAATCACGCGATCAAATTATGCAACGGGTAAGAAACTCTCAACCGATGAAGCGGACGTCAATAATTTTGGATTATATGAAAGCCGGCTTGTGGATGGTGTCTGGACCGATCCGGTAGCAATGCCGTTCAATAATCCTGCCTATTCGGTAGGGCACGGAAGCCTGAGCGCCGATGGAAAAACGTTGTATTTCACCTCGGATATGCCCGGCGGAATGGGCGGCAGCGATCTTTACCTGAGCACATTTGACGGCAGCAACTGGTCTACTCCTCAGAACCTCGGTAACGTGATCAACACCTCCGGAAATGAAGTTTTCCCGACCTACCACAACGACAGCACGTTGTATTTTTCATCAGATGGACAACCTTCTCTGGGTGGACTGGATATTTTTAAAGTGGAAAAAACCAATGACGGCTGGTCGACTCCGAGCAACATGAATTTCCCGCTCAATTCTACAGCCGATGATTTTTCGATTTTGATCATCAATGATTCTACCGGTTACCTCACCAGCAACAGACGGGGAAATGATCGAGTATTCGAATATGTTAAAGTGCCGCCAGTCATCCTGATCGCAGGAAGTGCCCTTGAAAAAGAATCCGGAAACCCGATCACCGGAGTTACGGTTAAACTGATCAATGAAACCGACGGCACCGAAAAGATTTTGGCCACGGATGCCACCGGAAAATTTGAATTCAACCTGCTGCCCAATAAAAAATACCGGATAGAAGGATCGAAAGACGGCTATTTCAAACAAAGCTTCGACCTCTCAACAGCCGATAAAGCACGATCGGAAACAATCGATCTGGTTTTCGAAATGGATCATGTGGTGATTGGCGGAGATCCTCCAAAATTCTACACCGTAGACAACATATACTACAATTACGACGAATGGGAAATCCGCTCTGACGCAGCCCGTGAACTGGACAATCTGGCGAAATTGCTAAAGGACAACGATAACCTCATCATCGAACTGCACTCGCATACCGACTCCAGGGCAAGCAAGGGTTATAATCAGGACTTATCGAACAAGCGCGCAAAGGCTGCCGTGGATTATCTGATTTCAAAAGGAATTCCAGCTTCGCGGTTGGGTCATAAAGGTTTTGGAGAAAACCGCCTACTCAATCATTGTAAAGATGATGTAGAATGTACCGAGGAAGAGCATCAGCTAAACCGAAGAACTGAATTTGTAATCGTCAGCACTACCGACGAACAGTAAGCAGAGCGGTTAATCTTTAAGCTTCGGATTGTTGTGATGGCGATCTTTGTCGCGTTCTGTTTTCTTGGCGAGATTCTGCTGAAAGGCTTTATCCAAATCGATGTTGCATTGATTGGCCAGGCACAACAGAACCCAGAGAACATCGGCCATTTCATCTCCCAGGTCGGCGCCTTTGTCGCTTTCCTTTTCTGATTGCTCTCCATACCTGCGGGCAATAATTCGGGCAACTTCTCCTACTTCTTCGGTGAGTATAGCCATATTCGTGAGCTCGTTAAAATAGCGCACGCCATGCTTCTTAATCCAATTGTCTACTACTGCCTGACTTTCACTGATGGTCATGATTTAGTGTTTGAGTTATTCTCTGTTCTGACTGTCGACAATTATTGTCACCGGGCCATCGTTCACCAGGGATACATTCATCATCGCACCGAACTCACCTGTGGAAACTTTCACTCCGGAAACCGCACGCAACTGATCAACAAAATATTCATACAGCGGGATGGCCTTTTCCGGACGAGCCGCCTTTATAAAAGAAGGCCGTGACCCTTTGCGGGTTTTGGCGTGAAGCGTAAACTGACTCACCACCATCATTGAACCTCCTGCTTCCTGAACAGAACAATTCATCAATCCTGCATCATCAGAAAATATTCTCAGGCTCGATAGTTTAGCAACCAGCCAGTCGGCATCTGTTTCAGCATCGCGATCTTCTATCCCCAAAAATATCAGGAGTCCTTTTTCGATTTCAGCAACAGATTTTCCCTTTACACTAACTCCCGCTTCCGAAACTCTTTGAATGACTATCCTCATTTCTATTCGTACAGATTTTTGCGGTACGACTCATCCGATTCGTTGAAATACAACTTCAGATAACTCTCATACCGGCTCCATGCAATTTCATCGTTTTCAACAGCTGCCTTTACCGCACAATGAGGTTCATCCACATGAACGCAATTGTTGTATTTGCATTCGGACATTCGGGCGCGCATTTCGGGAAATCGTTCAGCAATTTCATTCTTGTCGAAATCCACCAGACCAAAGCCTTTAATCCCCGGAGTATCTATTACGTAACCGCCAAAACTCAGTCTGTGCATTTCGGCAAAGGTGGTGGTGTGTTGCCCCATGCTGTGGGCGGTAGAAATTGCGCTCGTGCGGATATTTAGTTTCTCATCTACCGAATTGATCATTGTGGATTTTCCCACTCCGCTGTGGCCGGATAACAAACTCACCTTATCCTTGAGAATGGATTTCAAATCTTCTTTACCAATTCCTGATGTTGCAGAAACTTCAAGACAAGGATATCCCACATTCTCATAAATTCTGGCAAAAGCACGCATATCTTCCAGTTCATCATCATTGTAGAGATCAACCTTATTAAAAACCAGTACCGCCGGAATATGATACGCCTCGGCTGTAACCAGATACCGATCCACAAAGGCCGGTAATGTCAGCGGAGACTTTAGTGTCACCACCAAAATGGCCTGATCGATATTTGCAGCAAGAATATGAGAAGTATGCGAAAGGTTTACAGATTTTCGCACGATGTAATTTCGCCGGGGATGAATGGCAGAAATTGAAGCCGGTCCGTCGTCGGATTTTGTAAACGTTACCCGATCGCCCACCGCCACCGGATTGGTGCTTCGGATTCCTTTCAACCTCAGCTTCCCGCGTATTTTACAATCAAAAATATCACCCGCATCATCCTGCACGCGATACCAGCTGCCTGTTGATTTTATGACTACCCCTTCACTCACCCTTCAAAAGTACAATTGAAAGCGCATTTTTTAACAAAACTTTTCGGAGCGCCGATTCAGATAAAAGCGAGTAATGATATCTTCGCAGAACGATGTCTATCAAAGTAGAAAATATCAGCAAACGCTATGGAGCGCAACTCGCATTGAATGACGTGAGTTTTCAGGTCTCTTCAAGCGAGGTGGTTGGTTTTCTTGGACCCAATGGAGCCGGAAAAACAACCATGATGAAAATCCTTACGGCCTATATTCCGCCTACATCCGGCAAAGCCATGGTATGTGAAAAGGATGTCATGGAAGAATCCATTGAAGTGCGTAAAAAGGTGGGCTATTTGCCCGAGAATAACCCGTTGTACCTGGATATGTACGTGAAGGAATACCTGAGTTTTGTGGCCGGAATTTACAAGCTTCCGAAAAAGAACGCCCGAGTTGCTGAAATGATTGATTTGGTAGGTTTGGGGCTCGAACAAAAAAAGCAAATCGGTGCTTTATCCAAGGGCTACCGGCAGCGTGTAGGTCTTGCTCAGGCGATGATTCACAACCCCGAAGTGTTGATTCTGGATGAGCCTACCAGCGGTCTGGATCCCAATCAGCTTACGGATATTCGCCAGCTGATAAGAAGTATCGGAAGAGAAAAAACCGTGCTTTTATCCACCCATATTATGCAGGAAGTTGAAGCGCTGTGCGAACGGCTGATCATCATTAACCGGGGTAAAATTGTTGCCGACGACTCTGTGAATGTGCTGTTACAAAACCTGGGCAACCGCCGGTTGTTGATGGTGGAATTCAGCGCTCCTGCGTCTGTAAACCGGCTCCGGAAAATAAATGGGGTGGAAAGGGTTGAATCTTTGGAAGGAAACAACTACCGTATTCATTACAATCCGGCGATGGATCTGCGGGAAACACTTTTTAAATTTGCTGTCGAAGAAAATCTGTCGGTGCTTACACTCCGCCAGGAAGAGCAAAAACTCGAAGAAATATTTAAACAACTCACCCATCCGCAGACTCAGGAATAGTTCAGTCAAAGCGATGTACATACTGTTTGAAAATTCCTAATTTAGCCGCCGTTTAAAACTGCAAAAATTCATGCCTTACTTATTTACTTCAGAGTCGGTTTCTGAGGGACACCCCGACAAAATTGCCGACCAGATCTCCGATGCACTCATCGATCATTTTATGGCTTTTGATGTTGATTCAAAAGTAGCCTGCGAAACGTTGGTCACTACCGGACAGGTGGTTATTGCCGGAGAGGTTAAATCGAAAGCCTACCTCGACGTTCAGAAAATTGTGCGGGATGTGATTTCGGGAATCGGTTACAACAAGAGCGAGTACATGTTCGAAGCCAATTCCTGCGGTATATTGTCGGCCATTCACGATCAAAGTGCCGACATCAACCAGGGCGTGGATAAAGCAAACAAAGAAGATCAGGGAGCCGGAGACCAGGGAATGATGTTCGGCTACGCGTGCCTTGAGACAGACAATTACATGCCGCTGGGTATAGAAATAGCCCATACTTTATTGCGCATTCTCGCCGACATCAGAAAAGCCGGCACAAAAATGCGCTACCTGCGCCCCGATTCAAAAGCCCAGGTGACCATTTTATACAGCGATGATCACCAACCGTTGATGATCGATTCGATTGTGATTTCGACCCAGCACGACGAATTTGAATTACCCGCGAACAACCGTCCGGAAGCGAAACTGAAGGCTGAAAAGATGATGCAACAGGTCATTGAAGCCGACATCAAAAAACACCTGATTCCAAAGGTGAAAAAGGCGCTCCCAATGCGCGTACGTCAGTTGTTCAACAACCCGATTAAATATCACATCAACCCGACCGGGAAATTTGTTATCGGCGGTCCGCACGGTGACACCGGCCTTACCGGACGAAAAATTATCGTTGATACCTATGGTGGACGCGGAGCCCACGGTGGGGGTGCATTTTCAGGAAAAGACCCATCGAAAGTAGACCGTTCTGCCGCCTATGCTACCCGTCACATTGCCAAAAACATGGTAGCTGCAGGTGTGTGTGACGAAGTTCTGGTTCAGGTGTCTTATGCCATCGGATTGGCTGAACCGACCGGTTTGTACGTAAACACGTACGGAACTGCAAAGGTAGACATGACCGACGGTGAAATTGCTGACATTCTTCGGAAGGTTTTTGACATGCGCCCGTACGCCATTGAACAACGCCTGAAACTCCGCTATCCGATTTACCAGGAAACGGCAGCGTACGGACACATGGGACGTGAGCCGGAAGAAAAAGTAGTTACTTTTCCAGGGCCAAATGGCGATGAAATTAAAATGAAGGTTGAAACCTTTACCTGGGAAAAGCTGGATTATGTAAAGCCGCTTCGCACGGCCTTTGGATTAGATCAGTAAACTACTGATCTCCCGAATCCGGAGATGATTTTACTTTAAGTACTATTTCATCCAACTGTTCAACGGCATTATATAGCGTTGCGATCAGATGGGCTTTCTTGGGTTCTACGCGGTCTCCAAAAAAAGAATAATAAGCCTCGACCGAAAGCTGATCGGGTGCAGTTTGTTCGACATTAAAAACGACTGAGCCAAAACGATTTTCCTGCTGAAAATGTAGCTCTTCGGGATTCCGGATTTCGATTGGGTGGTTGAAATTAATCTGAACCCGTATCAAATCGTTGCCCTCGAAGTCGATATAAAACGGCAGTTTACGCGGGTACTTGTCAAAATCCGGCCATACGACAAAATTAAACCAGCCTTTCAGCGGAATCTCTATATCCTCTGTAGACGTCATATTTCCGGGTTCAGACAAGGTAAAGTCCGATGAATATTTTCGTGTGTATGGCGCGTAGTTGGTGGCGAAGGTTTGTGTGGTGTTATGAAATTTAACAGGCTTTCCCCAGAAAATTTTTCGGCCGTATTGAGGATTGATACTGCTGTCCACTACTCCAAAGTCATAAACCGACCTGGTGAGCGTACTGAATTGTCCGGCAAGTTCGGTTTCAATTGTACCATGCGCTTCAAGGGATTCCAGATCCATCGCCACGTGCACAGTAGTATGGCGATAGTTTTCATCCACATTGGATGGCATACTGATCAGCTGCGGGAAATAACCTTCGTCAAAAAACAACTGATCTATATCCACCAGAAATGCCGGTGACGAAGCAAGGTAAAACGGAAATTCATTGGGTCCGTAACCGTAACGCGTCTTCTTCGGATAATACAGATTCAGGAATTGGCCATCCGGCAAAGCAAAAGCATAATCGTTGAAGAACAATGATGAGGTGTAATCGGCAGAAAGTTCTCCTATTCTAGTATCCTGGAGGTACGTTGTGAAATACTTTATCCCTACCAGGTTAATCAGTCGTGCATAAAGATGATATCTGCTGGATTCACGCATTTCTCCGGCACTTAACTGATCTCCGACTTTCTCAAGGCTCATATCCCGACCGGCGAAATATTCCATGTCTGATTTAAACTCAAAGTCGTTCGCTAAAACATTGTGGAGCCTGTTGAAACGGAGCACCGACTGATCTCTCGGTAGTCCATCTGTTTCCCTGGCGATGAATTTTTTTACCTGCTGAGATTGTCCATCCTGATGATTGTTTTGGAGCGTACGGGTGCGAATCCAAAGCGCATTACGTTCTCTGATCTGAAACACCTTCAGTGCATAATTGGTTGGATAATACCGTTTGGCCTCCTGAAGCCTTATCCGATACCGTCCGCTGTTTGTGTTTAGCGAATAAACAATATGCGGCAAATCAGATCCGGGACGTATTCCCGGCTCACGAACAGATCCATCCAGATTTTTATTGTTCCAGACCCGGTGTGTTCTTCTGGATTTATTGTAGACTGATTCTGGTTCGACACCCGCCATGATGGTAGCAAGATACCGCGGAGAAGAAATTTTCACCTGTTGTTCCTGAATCGGATAAGGTCCGTTGAAAAAAATGCGTTGAGAGATAAAAAACATCCAGTTATTCCAGAAAGGCACTTCGTATTTGTAATGCACTTCAATTTCATCTCCTGGCTGTATTCCCTGCAATTCAAAACCATATCTGAACTGTTTTTCTATTTGATTCCAGATAAGTATCTCATCATTTAAAAAACGGTCAGTAAAACGAATTTCCTGCGTAGTGCTATCCGGCAGAATTTTTCTCGCCGCGAAAAACATCATCCGAACATTTACAAAATCTGCCGCAATGGAATCGTAACTCCTGTCAATCGGATAGTTCCGGCTATCGAAAAACGGGTCGTGTGATTCGGGAAGCAGAAAATTTGTAAACGGAAGCTTGCCCTCTTCGTAGGATTGAATTTTGATCCGTTGCTTTCGTTCAAAGTAAACGTACATGTACCATTCCTTCTGGCCGCGGACGGACATTCGAAGTTCATCCTTCAGAACTATTGCCGGATAATCAGCCAGATCCGATTGAACTGGTAGGGGAACCGGAATTTTATCATCCCATTCGTGATCGAATGCACGCAACGGATAATATTGCGCCCGAGCCAGTTCGTAGACATTCAGAAAGAGTAAGGTGAAAAGTAAAATGCGGATCATTCGGTTGGTTTTGCAAATTCTTACAAAATTCATACCGGCAAATCTTCACCCGGTCAACGCTTTACTTCTTCCTGAAAAAGACGTTAATAGGTACTCCGGTGAGGGAAAAGGATGCCCGCAACTTATTCTCGAGAAAGCGTTTATACGGATCTTTAACATATTGCGGCAAATTGCAAAAGAATGCAAAACTCGGAACGCGCGTCGGCAATTGCATCACATATTTAATTTTAACGTACTTCCCTTTCGTTGCCGGGGGTGGATTCTTTTCAATGACATCCAGCATTACTTCATTGAGTTTCGATGTGGAGATCCGGCGCTGACGGTTTTCAAAGACTTCGATCCCGATTTCGAGTGCTTTCAGAACCCGTTGTTTGGTCAATGCGGAGATAAACAGAATCGGAACGTCGGTAAACGGTGCGATTCGTTCGCGGATCTGAGCCTCAATTTTCCTGGTCGAATCCTGATCTTTTTCAATCAGATCCCATTTATTCACCAGAATTACCAAGCCTTTTTTGTTGCGCTCGATCAAGGAAAAAATATTCATATCCTGGCTTTGAATTCCTTCGGTTGCATCCAGCAACAGGAAACAAACATCGCTGTTCTCAATGGCGCGAATGGATCGGACCACCGAATAAAATTCGAGGTCTTCGTGGACTTTTCCCTTTTTGCGAATACCGGCCGTATCCATCAGCATAAAATCAAAACCGAAGGACTGGTAACGCGCTCCGATTGTATCGCGGGTAGTTCCGGCCACATCGGTTACAATATTGCGATCTTCGCCGGTTAAGGCATTGATCATTGACGATTTTCCTACGTTTGGTTTCCCTACCACAGCAAATTTCGGCAGCTCTTCGGTTTCGTCAGCTTCCGGATCATCTTTGGGAAATGAGCGCACGAGTTCATCGAGTAATTCACCCGTACCGCTACCATTAATGGATGAAATACAGAACACCTCTCCCAGGCCAAGTTTATAGAACTCAGCTGCCATTCCAATTTTATCGGGTGAATCGATTTTATTACAGACGAGCAAAACCGGTTTATTTGCCCTTCTGAGCATCCTGGCAACCTCTTCGTCCAGGTCTGTAATTCCGGATTCCCAATCGACGAGGAACATTATGACCGATGCCTCTTCGATTGCAAGTTCTACCTGTCTTTTGATTGCCTTCTCAAAAACATCATCCGAATTAATGGTATAACCGCCGGTATCAATCACAGAAAATGATTTTCCAATCCATTCGGCTTTTCCGTAATGCCGGTCGCGGGTTACACCGCTGGTCGGATCGACAATGGCATCTCTGCTTTCTGTAAGCCGATTAAAAAAAGTGGATTTACCGACATTCGGTCTTCCTACTATAGCTACCATGTTTCCCATCACTCCTATCGATACCCGTATTTATCCAATTTACGATCCTGGTCTCTCCAGTTTTCGTCTACTTTAACATACAACTCCAGGAAAACCTTTTGCCCTAGAAATTGTTCCATATCCTTTCTTGCGCCGGTTCCTACTCTCTTCAGTTTTGATCCCTGATGTCCGATCAATATTCCCTTCTGCGATTTTCGTGACACATAAATAACTGCGCGAATTCGTGTAATTTCAGGCTCTTCGATAAATTCCTCAATTTCCACCTGACACGAATAAGGGATCTCCTTTTTGTAATTGAGTAATATCTGCTCGCGAATCATCTCAGCAACAAAGAACCGCACAGGTCTGTCGGACAAAGCGTCCTTATCGTAATAAGGCGGTGCAACCGGAAGCAGCGAAACGATTCTGTTCATCACTCCGTCGAGGTTGAACTTGTGCAATGCTGATACCGGAATGACCTCGCTTTTCGGAAGTTTCTCCTGAAGGACAGCGAGTAATTCCGTTACTTCTTGTTGATTGAGCAGGTCAACTTTATTGAGCAGAACCAGCAAAGGTACTTCCAAACTATTGAGTCTCGCGCACAGATCTTCATCCAGATTGCCTTTTTCGCCGGTATCGGTAATGAATATCATGATATCCGCATCCGTGAATGCCGATTCTACGAAGCGCATCATCCGTTCCTGCATTTCATATGCCGGAGCCATTATACCCGGGGTATCAGAAAAAACGATCTGAAATTCGGGTTCATTCAAAATTCCTAAAATTCTGTGTCGGGTTGTTTGCGCTTTGGGCGTTGCGATCGACAGATGTTCACCAATAATGGCATTCATCAGCGTTGACTTGCCGACATTGGGTTTTCCCACTATATTGACAAATCCAGCTTTGTGTTCCATGCCATAAAATATTTGGACAACAAAGAAACAAATAATATATTTGCACTCCCATTGCAGGAAGGTTATAATTTCTGCTTTGTAAACTTATTGTTCGGGCAGAAGAGTTGGTACTTCACCTGAAAGTTAGCCGGTTTTTACCGGAACAGATACCAACCAATCTAAGAGCAGATTGTTCAGAAAAAATGATGGGTGGAGCAGTTGGTAGCTCGCCCGTACGGGAGGTCGCAGATC
>CALDPJ010000127.1 GCA_937911795.1 uncultured Flavobacteriales bacterium
AGGCTAATCCTTCTGGACAAAAACTCGGGAGAAGGCATATTCGATTTTGCTCCTTCATTGAATTCTACCGGCTACACGTTAAAATATATTGACGAAACCCTGTTTGTAGGTGGATCGTTTAGCGTGATTGGTCAAAATCACAGCCATTCTTATTTAGCCAGTTTCCACGTTCCTCCTCCGGGAACATCTACATTCTCGGCATCGATGGTGTCTACTACGGATGTAAACGGATTTGATATTGCCTGCAATGGGCAATCTACGGGAGAACTCGAGATCACGGTTTCGGGTGGTACTGCCCCTTACACTTATCTGTTGACCAATACCGGCTCAATTAGCCGAAACGGAACCATAGCCGGGTCAACATCAACAGAATCAAATCTTCCGGCAGGAAATTATACCCTTACCGTAGAAGATGACGAGGGTGGAATTGCAGTGGCCAATTTGGCTCTTACCCAACCCACTCCGGCATTTTTAGTCAACGCAACTTTAACTACCCCGGTAATTACCGTTGATGGTGACGAAGCTTCCGTAACTCTGACCATCACAGGTGGTGTCGCTCCTTTTGATTATACATATACAGTAAATGGTGGTGGCGAAACAAGCGGATCTACAGCTTCCGGTTCTGTCCTTTTGGAAGACCTTTCTGCGGGTAATTACAATTTTGAAATTACCGATGATAATGGTTGTGTAGCCAATGAAAGCATTCAGATTAATAACTATGTACCTGCCACCGTTGCGCTTACTCTCTGGGAAAGCATAACGTGTAATGGCGATGATGACGGACGGCTGCGCATACAGCTAAACAACGGTCTGGCTCCTTATGACTATGTTCTTGACAGCGATAATGACGCATTTGACCGCACAGGTACAATCACCTCTCAAAACTCGGGCAATATCGAAAGCAATTTAGGATCCGGAACTTACAATATTACGGTAACAGATCTTTCGGGAGCTGTTTACACCGATGGCCCGTTTATTCTCGAAGAACCGGAAGTTTTATCAGCTACGATTGCTGTGGCCCAGCATCCATCTGCTCCCGGTGAAAGTGACGGATCTTTTACGGTAGCCATTGAAGGTGGATCACTAAACTACTCCATGCTGATTTACAAAGACGAAATCGGCTCTTTTTACCAAACGGCGACCAGTACAACAGCAACAGTTCTCAATCGGACGGCCGGCTCATATTATATTGTGCTTACCGATGCCAATGGATGCCAGATTACGACCAATACCATTGAGCTTATTGCCGGGGTTGATCCGTGTATTGACCTCGGTGGTGATAGTGATGACGATGGTATTTGCGATGACAATGACCCTTGCCCACTCCTCGCCAATCTTGAAAATGGTGATGACTGTGGCATTAACGGAACGGTTGTAAATTGCGCCTGTACGGAATCGTGCAACCTCACCTTTCTAAATCCTGTAACTGCCTGCGTGGCGAATACTGAGGGCGATGACAATTATACGGTTTCCATTACCTACATCGGTATAGATCCTTCTGCTGTTATTACCGTCGGTGGTGGTGCCTGCGCGAATACGACCATAACCGTTGGAGGAAGCAATCCAGCAACCATCAACTCAGGCACTATTTTGCTTACCGCGAATGAGGGCGACGAATGTTGGAGTATTACAATTGAAAGCGACTTATGCAATATTACCCTTTCGGGAGATGCCCCTTCTTGCAATGCCGGGGCAGAGTGTCCCGACCTGGGTCTGAATAATGGTGATCCCTGCGGTAACGGAGGTACGGTTGTTGACTGTCAGTGTCTCCTCCCCGACTGTAACGGAACCTTGGGTGGAAGTGTTGTTGATGCGGATGGTGATGGCATTTGCGACGATATTGATAATTGCCTTGGCGTTGACAACAACGGTCAGGAAGATCAGGATGGCGACGATGTGGGCGATGCCTGCGACACCGATATTGATGGTGACGGAGTAGCCAATGCTGCCGATTGCGACCCATTAGACGACACTATCGGACAGGCTTTAAACTGGTATGTTGACAATGATAGCGACGGATACGGAACTGATGAGGATGTTATTACCTCATGCGATCAACCCTCAGGATACGCTCCATTCAGCGGAGATTGTGATGACAGCAACACGGATGTAAATCCCGGAGCACAAACCCTCACCTTCCTCGGCACTGCAGGCTTTGAAAATGCCTTTATGTCGCCCCAACAGGGAAGCCCGAATACTACTTTCAACTTTGCCATTGTATATACCGATGCCACGGGTGCGATACCTCCTCTGGGTTTCCCAAGGGCATTGCTCGATTTTGAAGGCAACGGTCAGTTTAATAACCCTAACGATCGCGCTGTCGTACTCTCGCCTGCCGATCAGAATGACATGAACACAGCAGACGGCAAAGTCTATGTGGGAAGTATTAACCAGCTCCCTTCAGGCTCAAACTGGGAAGCACGCATTCAGGTGCAAACCGATGGATGCATTACCCAAATCGGCCCATTCGATTATCCGGATGTACTTATAGAGCCGGATCTGGAAATCTTTGCCGATGACATTGTGTTCGACAATCCGAATCCGGATGTATCATCTCCCCTTGAGATTACTGCCACTATAAGGAATACATCAGACCTGCCGGCTGAAAATTTTGTAGTCCATCTGGTCAACCAGTTTGAACCTGAAACGGTGTATCCCGATATTACAGTAAGCTACCTTGCAGGCCATGAATCTACAACGGTGGTATGGAATATCATTACCCCTGACGAACCCTCGTGGAACCCCATGGAAGTATTTGTAGATTACACAGATGTTATAGATGAGACCAACGAGCTCGACAACCGCGCCATGCGTCCTTTTACCAATGGCGATTATAACGTCCCCGGCGCCATTGTAATCTATCCTGTGGTAAGTCCTGCCAGCCAGTATGCATCACCCTATGCTACCGTGCATGTTTCAGGATACGCCTATTATACTGATACCGCAGTTCCGCTGCAAGACTCCAGCGTAGCCGGTGCTACCGTTTCTATTGTAAATCCCATGACCGGCGGAAACGTGGTAGGCAACACCAATTCTAACGGATACTTCTCCCTTACGCTTACGGGCGCACACACGCCAGGCCAGTATGGCGGCACAGGCGAAATTACCGATTATACCCTTACCGGTGAGTTTTCGGTAAACTGGCAATTGCTCACCCCGCCCTGCCTCCCTGATTTGAGAACGATTGTAAACCTGAGCGCTAACCAGATTTTTATCGGTGAGACTATCGATGGAACTATCACAGTAACGAATATGGGTTGTGCTGCAGTTGAATTATCAACCCTGCTGGACGCATCTCAAACAGGCGGGCTTCCATTGATTGGAGATGTAATGGTGCCACCACTTGAACCGGGCGAATCGTTTATTTACAACTTCTCGGATATTGAGTTTAATACCGCCGGTATTTATACCATTTGCGGATACGCAGATTCAGAATTTCTGATAGCCGAAGCAAATGAAAACAATAATCTTGGCTGTAAAAACATTTCTGTAGTGCCGGCATTGCCCGATATCACACCAACTTCCGGTCCTATTGGAAGTGCC
>CALDPJ010000128.1 GCA_937911795.1 uncultured Flavobacteriales bacterium
TCAACTCTTCATTGAGAAATTCCATCGTAGCAATGATTGCCGGATTGGGCAATTTCTCATAATATTTGGAGATTTCGATTTGCTCCTTATTCTCCTGGATTTCCTCGATGGTGTCCGTGGTAATGGCAAATTCTTCCAGTTTTTCCCGCAATTCATGTTTAATGTCGAGGGTTAACTGGTTCGCTCTCTTGGAAATGACAACCAACGCCTCGTAGATGTTACCGGTTTTCTCGACCAGTTCATTCACGTCGATGGGTTCGATATTGGCTTCAAAATGTTGTACTCTGGAACGGATATCACTCATAGTTACAATTCTTTAATTTTGTTGCTGCTTACAGTTAGATATTTTTCAACCTCCTTGCGGTAGTTGCTATTGGGGTAGCGTTGTATGAACGCCTGAGCCATCTCATTGGTTTTGGTAAATCGCTCTTTTTGTTTTTCATAGATGCTGTTCGCGGCCAGATTGTACTGCGCCTGAACGATCAAATGCCGAACCTCTTCCGCATTTTGGGACTCCGGAAAATCCTTCAACAAATTTTCCATGACCTGGACAGCCGCCTCGTACTGCTGCAAATCCGCGTACAACCTGGCTTCTTCCAATCTTTTGGCTTCCAGTTTTTTTCGCATGTCATCGATGAGGGTATTGCACTCGTCCACCCGGTCACTGTTCGGAAAGGTATTTACAAAGAGCTGCATGGCGTCGATGGCTTTGAGCGTGTAGTCCTGGTCGAGCCGATAGTTGGGCGACAGCAGGTAGTACGAGTAGGCCGCCATAAAATCAGCTTCTTCGCGTTTTTGGGAAGTAGGAAATGACGTACTGAAGGTTTCATACAGGTTGGCTGCAGATATATACAGACCCTGATTGTAATTGGCCTGGGCGTATTTGAAATACAGATCTTCTCCTTTGGTAGTTCCGCGGTATGAACTCAGGATGATTTC
This sequence comes from uncultured Flavobacteriales bacterium, assembly GCA_937911795.1. Classification (GTDB taxonomy): domain Bacteria; phylum Bacteroidota; class Bacteroidia; order Flavobacteriales_D; family SKUL01; genus SKUL01. The sequence continues at coordinate 940 of CALDPJ010000128.1, forward strand.
CATCAGGGAAATCGCTTTGGAATAATCTTCCAATTCGTAGTATTCCATCGCTTTTTCATAAATCCGTTCAGGTTCGCCGCTGGTTCTTACCTGCTCAAATTCTGATTTACATCCGGTTAAAAGTACGATGAAGATAAAACAAAGTGAATACCTGAAAATCAAATTCCTGGAGATTTTGGTCATAGCGCACAAAGGTACAACATTTTAGTTTAATTGAAATACAGGATTGCTATAATTTATTGAACGCCATATCCATATTCTGGCGATCAACCCGTCGGTATCATCGTTCAACAAAAAGTAGAAATCCATAATATATGAACGCATGGGTGGATCATTCCGCTTCTTTTGGTCTTTGAGGACTACTTCTATGCCGGGTGCACGCGTGGGCGGATCTTCATCTTTAGACGTCTGTGCCTTATAATTAACTACCACCATTATTTCAATTAGAAATTGGCCGGTCAGTTGTCCACCACTGAAATGAAACTACCGGAAAAGACATTGCCATTTCATTGATTCAACTCCTTAATAATGAAAATCTCCTAAAAAAAGATTACAATAATTCGGCGCATGTAATTTTTATGTCCAATGCTCCGTTCAAAGCACAACGTTGTAAAACATTCCTGAAAAACTGGACTGCGAGAATGTCAAATACGTCATTAGAAATTCTGTGCCAGCAGGGCATTTTGTGATTTTTAATCCTTCCATACAGAAGTAATCATGAAATCATTTAAAATTGAAGAGCTGAACCAACTATTGGGAGGAGAACTGATAGGCCACACCAATTCGATTATCACAGAACCCGAACACCTTGATACATCAAAGGAAAATTCCATAACCTTTATAGGAAGTGAAGCGTTTTTGAAAAAATGGGAATTCTCTCAAGCCAAAGCAGCTATTATTCATAAAAAATTAGTTGGTGACACTTTACCGGGCGAAGGCAGATCTTTTATTGTCGTGGATAATGCAGATTTGGCGATGGCCAAAGTATTGGAATTATTTACACCAGCCTCTATTCGACTTGATGAAGGCATCTGTAAATCAGCCACCGTTCATCCATCAGCCTCAATTGGAGAAAATTCGAAAATCGGTTCCAACTGTTTTATTGGAAAGGGCGTTCAGATAGGGGAGAATAGTGTCATTTATCCGAACACGACTATTTTAGATGATGCTGTTATCGGAGATCATTCGATAATTAAATCCGGTACCGTTATTTCGGAAAGGTGTATTGTGGGAAATCACTGTATCCTGCATACCAATGTAAATATTGGAACAGATGGATTTGGATACAGACCGGGTGAAGATGGTAAAAGCATTGTCAAAATACCTCATATTGGTTATGTTGTTATTGGGAATCATGTTGAAATTGGATCGGGAACCTGTATTGACAGGGGGAAATTTAGCTCCACGTCCATTGGAGATGGAACCAAAATTGACAACTTAGTTCAGATTGCTCATAATTGCAAAATAGGAAAGTACTGCTTACTTGCAGGTTGTTCCGGAATTGGGGGGTCCGTAGTCCTGGGAGACGGGGTCACTGTCGCTGGTCAGGTATCCATCAAAGACCATGTGATAATAGGCCATGGAGCCAGGATTGGAGCAAAATCGCTTGTTATCAAAAATGTGTTGGATGAAGCAACGGTTCTGGGTATTCCTGCCGATGATAGTAAAAAGACGCTTAAGAAATGGGCTATGTTAAGTCGGCTGATTGAAAGTCGAGGCCGTAAATAAAAACATGATCATAAAATGATTAAACTTATCTTCGATACATTCAGTGAAAAGTTTATAGCCACGCTTGCAGGTACAAGTTAACCTCGGATCCGGTATTTTTCCAATTCATCAGCTATCCCGCGGTCATTGGCCAACCGGGGCACCTTATTCTGACCACCGAGTTTTCCCCTGGATTTCATATGATTACGAAATGCATCTTTGGCCAATGGGGTGATCCGGAGTGGGCAGAGAATATTTCCGACAATGAGATCTTCGTAGTAGGAATTTTGAAGAATCATTTGCCGGTCGAGTTCTTCGGAAAATTCCGATGGATTCTCCGGTTCGCGGCCAAATTCTATAAACCATTCGTGGTAGGGGAGGCCACTATCAGGATTGACCTGGGGAGCCACCGTAAATTCGACGATTTCGGCTGGAAACCGGGCAACGGTCCGGTGGAGGGCCTCTTCGACTTCCTTCCCGATGACGTGTTCCCCGAAAGCCGAAATAAAATGT
>CALDPJ010000129.1 GCA_937911795.1 uncultured Flavobacteriales bacterium
CTCTACCTCGGTCTCGGATTGTTGGTGGTGGGAACAGGATTTTTCAAACCAAACATCACCTCCATCATTTCCGAAATGTACTCGCATCTGCCCCAGAAGAAAGATGGCGCCTACACCATTTTTTATATGGGTGTAAATGCCGGCGCCTTTTTCGGAATGATGTTGTGCGGCTATCTGGCCGAACGATTGGGCTGGAGCTACGGATTTGGACTTGCGGGAATTTTCATGTTGCTCGGAACGCTCCAGTTCTGGTTGGCAAAACCACTTTTCGGGAAAATCGGCGGAGTGCCTGAAAAGAATAAAGCCATTGAAATATCCGAAGAGGAAAGAAAGGATTACAAAGCCAATCCATTTACTCTGCTGGATAAAATCCTGATCGCCGCAAGTGCTGTTATCGGGTTGCTGTACATTATCAATGATCCGGTTTCTAAAATCGGAAGCGTGAGTATTCTGCCTCAAAAATTCTTTGTTGATCTGCAGTTTGGCGGAGAACCGATTTCCGGAGCGGTTGGCTATGCAATATTGGGTCTGGCAATCTTTCTGTTTCTGGTTATCAGTCGGATTATTCGATATAGCAAAGCCGTCCGTGACCGAATGATTGCGGTGGTCATCTTTGCCTTTTTTACGGTCATATTCTTCATCTCATTCGAACAGGCAGCTTCATCACTGGTACTGTTTGCGCGTGATTCGGTTGATAGGATGCTCACCGGAACAGCAGCACTTTCATTTAATATAATCAATGCATTGCTCACGGTTGTTCCGTTGGGAATAATCACCTGGGTGCTGATCCTTTTGTGGAGACAAACCTACAAGCAAATCCCCGGTTCGAATATCGTGCTGATGATTTGTTTTCTGGGGATATGGGCACTGGTTCTGTGGATGTTGTTCAGGGAATTTACCGGAGGCGATGTAGAAATAACCGTCTCGTGGTTCAGTATCCTCAACTCATTTTTCATTATTGCATTTGCTTCTTTTTTCTCCAAATGGTGGGAAAGCAAGTACAATCCATCCGTCGCCTTCAAATATGGAATCGGATTGGCCCTCGTTGGTGTCGGTTTCGGATTGCTTGCTTTTGGATCCAATAATTACGGCGACGGAATTAAAGTGAGTATGGTCTGGCTCATTCTCGCCTATTTGTTTCACACATTGGGAGAGTTGTGTTTATCACCGGTGGGATTGTCTTATGTAAGTAAATTGGTACCAGGTCGAATGATCGCCTTAATGTTTGGTATGTGGTATCTGGCCATTGCGATTGGTCAGAAACTGGCGGCATCACTCGGTGGAATGGTCGATCAGATCAAAGAAGACTACAGTCTTTCTACTTTTTTCCTGATTTTCACAGTTGTATTATTTGTCTCAGCAGCAGTGATTTCGTTGTTACATCCTCTGCTGAAGCGATTGATGCACGGCGTTAAGTAACCCTCAAAGGTGGAACAGAATTTGTAAGGTTGCGACACAAAAAAAGACTTTTTAAAATGATGCGTTTAATACTGATTTTAATGCTTTCTTTCCCGCTCCTCGCTGTGGCTCAGGGCAACAAAGTAGAATGGCTTACCCTGCACGAAGTTGAACAACGAATGACGAAAGAACCCCGAAAAATATTGGTGGATGTTTATACCTCCTGGTGCGGGCCTTGCAGAATGATGGATCAGAACACTTTTCAGAATCCTGCTGTAGTTGAATACATTAACCGCCATTATTATGCGGTAAAATTTAATGCCGAAAGTCCGGAAACTATTGAATTTAAAGGCAACACCTACAAAAACGAAGGGCACGATCCGAACAAAAGTGGCCGCAACAGCACGCACGATCTGGCCAAAGCCATAGCACCGGTAAACGGACGTTTGGCGTATCCTACCGTAGTTTACATGGATGAAAATTTTAAAATTCTTTCACCAGTTCAGGGTTACCACACTCCACAGCAAATTGAACCCATTCTCAAATTCATCGCAGAAGGAGATATTGAAGGAGGAAGCTTCGAGCAGTTTAAAGCCAGCTTCACCCCTACTTTTAAATAAATCCTCAGAATTTCGTTTTCTGCTGCAGCCGGTGCACTTCTGACGCGGAAATGTATGGATTGATATGGGCCGAAACACAAAGTTTTACTACCTTTAGACGCCCGAATTAAAATATTAAAAACCTGAATTATCAATGAGCGAAACCGCAAAACTTATTTTGGATGGAAAAACTTACGAGCTGCCAATAATAACCGGTTCTGAGAATGAAAAAGCCATAGATATCAGCAAGCTTCGAAGCACCACCGGCTACATTACCCTCGATACCGGGTATAAAAATACCGGTTCAACCGTGAGTAAAATCACATTTTTAGATGGTGAAGAAGGCATATTAAGGTATCGGGGATATCCGATTGAACAACTGGCCGAGGATGCGACCTTTCTTGAAGTGGCTTATCTGTTGATTTACGGGGATCTTCCCAATCACAAACAAATTAAATTCTTCGAAGACAGCGTCACCAATCACACGTTGGTACACGAAGATCTTCGGCGTATATTCGAGGCATTTCCTACCGGAGCACATCCAATGGGAGTTTTATCAGCGATGCTTGCTTCCCTTTCTACCTATTACCCGGAAGCGCAAAATCCAAATCGTTCGATTGAAGCTATTGATCTGACCATGCATCGCCTTGTCGCCAAGATCCCTACCCTGGCTGCTCAGGCTTATAAAAATTCACTCGGTCAGCCGGGAGTCTACCCAAAAAATTCATACGGCTACGTAGAAAACTTCCTTCACATGATGTTTGCGTTGCCTACCACAGATTATGAAGTAGATCCTGTTGTGGCCAGTGCGCTCAATAAACTGCTCATTCTGCACGCCGACCACGAGCAAAACTGCTCTACCTCTACAGTGCGCATCGTAGGTTCATCTCAGGCCAATCTTTACTCGTCGATATCTGCAGGTGTTGCCGCACTTTGGGGTCCGCTTCATGGTGGAGCCAACCAGGCAGTAATCGAAATGCTCGAAATGATTAAAGCCGATGGAGGAAACATCGATAAATGGATCGAGCGGGCAAAAGACAAAAATGACTCCTTCCGGGATTTTACGTAAAGGACTATACCAATAAAGATATTAGTTTTCACAAATTTTCGCAGACACTACAAAGCAGATCGAAAAGGTTAACACCATGCGTTCTTCGAAGCAAGCAATTGCTTATTGAATGGCTATATAGTCTGGCGGAAATCAGTAAGGTGCACCATGAGAAGGAATATAAAAAAGGGAGCAAAAAAAACTGGGAAATATTAGGCAAAATATGCTATAAACTCGCATAATTAACGTATTTTAGTACAATAAAACCGGCAGGCCACCCGGTACAGTGGCCAAAAAAAACATGGAAAATAAAACAGGCCATGGTGAATGGCCTTGCCATTTAGTATAATTTATTCTTCGTAAAATACACAAAGCTGTACCTGTTGATAAATATGTTTTTTTTAAAGAGGAACATGACCGAAAAAAAGTACCTAATTAAGAAAATACATCCATTTAAAATTTTCAATTACTTTTTAAAAACATCCTTTTAAACAGCCTGATGCCGTTTATTTCCTTAGGTTGACGGCTATGGTGTGCCACACAACCATGGAGACAGGAGTAGCGAATTCCTCACAGACCAAGGGAGTAGGGGTAAGTTGCAAACCGACACCAGTTGAGGTAAAACTATTGCGTTTCCTTGCCTTTAAG
>CALDPJ010000130.1 GCA_937911795.1 uncultured Flavobacteriales bacterium
GTTCCAGGAGCGGCGTGTAGCGATAACCTGCGGCATACTCGCTGGCGTGATAGGTGTCGAGCGGAGCATAATCGAACAGATCTACCTTCGGATGCAGGCGGTATTGCTGTAGTGTATATTCCGGAGGATCAAAGCGGATGAATTCCGACAGCGAAGCTGTTTCATGATCCTGAAGCGAGATCAGGTAAAGCGATTTGAGCAGCTCGCTCTGGTTTCTTAAAAACAGAATAACGGTAGCTCCGGGCATGGCGTCGTGCAATCTGCGGGCGATGCTTGTGCGGTTGCTGTAATTCAGATACAGCGACTGACCGACAAAATTCTCGTTCGACATCAGGATTTTTTCACCGGACAACCCCTCCAGTTCATTCCGGAACAATGCTGGTTGAAACGTGCTGTCATCTTCAAAAAGCATTCTGTTGAAGGCGGGGTTGATCTGCGTGTAGGGCAAACCGTAGTACGATACATCCGGAAGCTGCGGGAAAAAGCGAGTCTGAAAAAAAGTGGTTGCCGTCCGGGGCATCCCGATATGAATGAAAAATTGCTTCAACCTTTTTTCTTCAGCAGGCGAACGTTGAAGGCGCTCTTTACACCTTTTTCTTCCTGAATCTCATAACTCACCTTGTTGTTCTTGCGGATCAGGTCGATGAGATCACCGGCATGCACGTAAATTTCTTCCTTGTCGGAGGTGGTGATAAATCCGAAGCATTTTTCTGTGTCAAAAAATTTGACTTCTCCTTCTGGCATAACTAAATTATTGCGGGCTTTGTGAGGTCCTCCGGATGAAGATCCGGCGTGACAGCATCTGTGGAATTGTTTACATTTGAAGCACCAAATTTAACCAAAATGACTTCATTTCTTTTTCGTACTCCGGCTGCATTTATTGCATTTTGTTTCCTTTTAAGTCTTGGATCCTGTTCAGAAAATTCCAACCAGCCCGCAGATGCTGATAAATCTCCTGAACCGCTGGTCAATCCATTCGAGGGTATCGCCGGCAATTGGGGCGAAATTCGGGGCGAAAACGCTTTTTATGAAAACTGGACCATCAACGATTCAGGCTTGAACGGGACGGGAATGATGGTTCAGGGTGGAGACACCGTTTTTCACGAGGAGCTTGAAATCCTTCACAAAGACGGTGAATGGTTTTATGTAGTCAGAATTGACGGGCAAAACTCCGGTGAAGCGATTATGTACATGAACACGCTCAGTGAAGATTCCCTGTATATTTTCGAGAATCCGGATCATGATTTTCCACAGGCCATTGCCTATCAATTGCGACGGTCGGGAGAATTACAAATTAAAACCCGCGGAAACGAAGACGGAACCGTACGCGCCGAGGAGTTCAATTTGCGTCCGATCCGATAAAAGTCAATCCCGCTCCTGATTCATCCATTCTTCAATCCGGCGCCAATCGGCATCCGGGATTCGCGATTTTTCCTGCTGAATCAATTGCTTCATGCGTTCAACATTGCTGCGATGCGCTGCAGATCGGGCATTTTTAGGCCGGTGCTCCATAAACCGAACAATCGGTGCGACAGACTGCATGGATTTTCGGCTGGCTTCCGAAATCACGGAATCCGAAAATTTATTCCAGATGTAATCCACCGCCTGATCGGTTGGGTGTAGCATATCCTCAGTATAAAAACGGTAGTCGCGCAAATCATCCATCATCAATTCGTAGGATGGAAAATAGCTCACACTTTCAAATGTTTTGGCCAGTTCGTGTGCCGCCACGAGCAGTATGGCTTTACTGTGTTGATTGGCCACCGCGCCATCGCGCAAATGTCGCACAGGACTGACTGTGAGCAATACCTGCAATTGTGGAAATTCACCGGTCAACGAATCCAGCGCCGCACCGAGCTGTTTGGTGATTGTTTCCACAGACAACAACACACGGTCGAATTCTTTTCCCGGCACACGGTGGCAGTTGTTCACGATTTTATCGAGGTTTCTGTTTTTCCAGGCATGCGCTGTTCCCAACGTCAGCATCAGCAAACGGGTTTTGGGAAGCGATTCATGTGCCCCCCGAAGTGCTTCATTCATCCGGTGAAGCGCAGGTTCGGGATCAGGATCCGAAAATGCGGTATAATGTGAGAAACTGAAATAGGTCCCGTCGTGATGGTTGAGATCTTCAGCCTGGTATGACTTCCCCAGCCGGATTCTGTGGATTTGTTCTGACAGTGAAACCGGATTATAGCTCGTTCCAAAAGGATTGGGGACGACATGAAACAATGTTCGATCCAGCAGTTTTGCTATGTGCTCACTAAAACACGAACCGAGTGGCAGGATGCGGTCTCCATGAGAAATGGTAAAGGGAAGCGGCGGAATATTTATTTCAGTGCGGAATTGCATGATCTTTATTTAAGAAAGGTAAAAGTAGCCATTGCCGTTTGGTTTCATCCGCCGGCTAATGGAGGAATTTGTTCTAATTTTGGAGATCACCGATACTGCTCAAACTTTCCGAATACATGCAAACCGCCTCACTCGCTGCCATCAGAAAAGAGCTTAAAAATCTTTCGCCCGAGGAATTGCTCGAGCTGCTCAATCGCGTGGCGAGGCATAAGAAAGAGAACAAAGAACTGCTGCATTATTTGCTTTTTCAGCGTTCGGACGAGGCCGGGTTTACCGATGAAGTGAAGCAGGAAATAGAAGCGGAGTTCGAAAAGCTGAACACCCGGAATCTTTTCTGGGCGCGCAAAGGCATTCGCAAAATTCTTAAGCTGACCAATAAATACATCCGCTATTCCGGTCAGCCCGAAACGGAGATTGAGTTGCGGGCGCATTTTTGCCGCACGCTAAAGTCATCGCGCATTTCGTTTCGCCGCAGTCCCGCACTCAGCAACTTGTATGATCGCGAAGTAGAGCGCATTCAGAAAGCGATCGAAAAACTACACGAAGATCTTCAGGCGGATTTCCGCGGAGTGGTAGAGGAGTTAGAATAGCGTAAAAGCCCCCGTAATGCTATTTTTGCAGTGAATCAACCCCTCTTCTATGAAAAATCTGATCAAACTTGAAGAAGCCGCCATGTTTGGGCTTTCCATTTATCTGTTTTCCCTGCTGGGACTGCCATGGTGGTGGTTTCCGTTACTGATCCTTGTGCCGGACATCGGTATGATCGGATATGTTGTAAATTCAAAAGTCGGGGCGATTACCTATAATCTCACGCATCACCGGCTCGTGGCCATTGTGGTGCTGCTGGTGGGATTTTATCACGGTTCGGTATGGGTGGAGATGGCAGGGATCGTTTTATTCGGCCACGCGGCCATGGATAGAGTGTTTGGTTACGGACTCAAATTCTCCGATAGCTTTCATCATACCCACCTCGGTTGGATCAAACCTCCGGAAACCAGCGTTAATGACGTTCGGAATATTGATTAATTTCAGCGGATAAATTCTGTCGCATGCACACCAAGATTCGTTTTTTGTTGGCCATCATCACCGGTATTGTGGCCGGAGGAGTGGTGTTGCGGGCAATAGAAACGATGACGCATTATGTGTTTGAAGCCCCGGTGGCCCCGGAGCCGGAAATGTTTTGCGTGTATCTGGACCATGCTCCGGCAATGGCATTGGTATTTTATATCGTAGCGTGGGTACTCGGTGCGTTTGTCGCCGGAATGGTGGCCAAATTAATATACCGTTTCAATAACAAAGCGGCATTTATTGCGGGGGCAGTATTGTTGATTTTTCTGCTGGCTCAGTTTTTTATATTTCTCTGCCATCCGATGTGGATGCAGATCCTCGGCGCACTGTTGCCCGTGCCAATGGCCATGATTGGTTCAAGGCTTTTCGTAAATCATTAACCCACCGTCGTCGATACCTCCTGAACAGATTTTACGCGTTCATGGAAGAGTACCCCTAGGAGTACAAAACCAATGCCTGCGTCGGAAAGCGATGCTGAAATATCTCATTGACCGGACGTAGAGCATTAGAAATTTGCAGACAACGATAATATAAAATTCCGTCCGGCAGCAGAAATACCCGAGCTATAGGGCCTGTAGCGTTGATCCGTTAT
>CALDPJ010000131.1 GCA_937911795.1 uncultured Flavobacteriales bacterium
GCAGATGGTGGGCCGTTTGCTGTAGGAAAAGGGATTAGAAATAAGTGTTCACCGCAAATTCAAATTGGTCGATAAATATTTTCTTAAAATTTGAAATATTATTCTGTTCATAGAACAACAGCATGGCCTTTTTGTATTCCACCGAATCGACTGTTCTAAACGACAACGGACAATGCTGTTCATGTATTAAAATGGCATTGCTTACAATTCGCGCTGTTCTTTTGTTGCCATCCATAAAAGGCTGAATATACGAGATCAATACCAGGGCCAACAACGCTTTTTCGAAGACATTGTTCTTTCCGTTGATTGCTTCACAGGCGTTTCTCAATGCTTCAGCTATTTGAAATTCATTGTCCAGTGGGCGGTAATTCGTTCCGGAAATACCAACACGCCGTTTTCTTAGATTTCTTTCCACTTGAAGTTCCTGTACCAACATACCATGAATGTCTTCAATTTTTGAAATACTGAGAGGATAGAGGTAGTCCGGGTGATCGATAATATAGTCTAATGCTGCCTTATGGTTCAGCAGCATCGTTGCTTCCTCTTTCGTTTTGCCTGAGGCTGTTTCCTTGTCTTTTAACAGTCTTTCCGTTTCGAGCAACGAATATGTATTTCCTTCTATTTGAGATGACTTCCAGCTTAAATCAATGGCCAATCGCTCGAATTCCTTTCGGTACTCAGTTTCTGATAATTGAGAGATGTTCTTCTGAAATATTTTCTGAAGCGCGTTTAGTTCGGTCAATTCTGTTTTGGAAAAAACACTGTTCTTCGCCAATACATCCGAAATAATGGAGAAATTAAAACCGTCTTTGATTTTTCTTTCATCGATTTCCTGCTCGTAATATTGCTCAATGTCAACAGGCTGGATCACTTCAAATACCGGTGAAATAGAGTATCTCGTCCCTTTTCCACGTCCTGTTGAAGAAAGATAATTCTCGGCAATCAGTTTGGATAAAATTCGTTTCACCGTGGCATAACTCGCGCCGATATCCGCACCGTCAAAGATTTCTTTCGAAGAAATTTTTCCGGTCTTTCTCAGGTATTCGATGATATCATTCTCTTTTTTCGTCACCAACTCGAAATTTGTAGCTCATAAAAATAGTCTTTATGGCTCAAATAAGCATGGTTTTGAGCTACATTTTTACCGGTGTTGAGCCACAAGTGTGGCGGGAGTCAGCTGCGATCGACTCTAATGGAATGGGACTGCCGGTGCATTGTTTTTTAAGCATATTTGTAAATGAACAAATTCGCTGTCTGGAATTTTCTGTAGCGCTGGCTGCGGAATACCTTCAGCGGGCGCGAATCAATAATGAATAATGAAAGCATTCTGCCTGTTGTTTTTGTTGACACTCCTTGTAAGTTCGGTGGGAGCGCAGACACATTCTATGGTGCGCGGTGTCTATAGAACATTCGATGATTTTAAAGCCGGTCAACCAGAAAAGGTGAATCCTTTTTATCTCGATTCTATACCGAGAACGAATAAAAAATGGCTCGGAACCTATTACGTTACCCCGCGGTACGTGAAAAATAACAGGGCGGTAAAGAGAATATGGGGATTTTACGATGGAACACAATCGTGGATTCGTTTTCAAAATGATTTCTTTCCATTGGAAGTTCACGGCGATGAAATTCGTTTTGAAGCCTTTGGCATTGTCGATAACGGTGGAGTAGTAGCATCCGGATTATTGTTCGGACTCGTTGGCGCAGGCATCTACGCCATAGCCACCAATGAAGTGGCAAAATCTAAGCGGGTTACCTATATCATTAACCCCAACAATGGAAATATTCATAACGCCGCCGAACTGGAAGCTGATTTGCTTTTGACCAATGGGCAATTTGGAGGGAAAAAGCTCGTGCTGTACCGGGGGACGAAAATGGAAATGGATGAAGAGATGTTGTTTTCTATCAACGATTCAATTATAAAAGGGTTTGTTCCGGGATCTTATATTGAAATGGGTTTTCCCGCCGGTGTAAAGCAGGTATCCATTTGTTTCGGAAATGGTTTTGAAGATTGTGAAACCATACTCTTCACCGATGAGATTCAATATGTAGAATGCGCTTATACCAAAAAGGCTGAGCAAAACGAATATCAGTTTGTGTCGGTCGGTAAGTCGGAGGGTGAACACCATTCAGTTTGGTCTTATAATGTTCAGGATCGTAGAGAAAAAAGGGAAAGGAAGTTGAGTTCAAAAGAAAATTTACCGGGAAGGCAAAAACCACAACCGTCAGAATAATGTCACTCATTGTTCCAGATTCTTTTCGAAACCTGATTCAGTCGAAAAAATATTAGTTGTTGTACCTTTGAGTCATTAAACGAGCACGGTAAAACCAAAATAATTAGTTTGCTATGAAAATACTTTTGGAGGTAAATGACAGTAAGGTGGCCTTTCTACTGGAAATATTGAAAAATTTTAAGTTCGTCAAAAAAGCCACCCCGCTGACCGATGCGAAAGCTGAATTGATGCAGGAAATTCGCGATGCTATAGAGGAATTAAAGCTAGTTAAAGCGGGAAAAAAAGAAGCTCGCAACGCCGAAGAATTTCTTCATGAGCTTTAGGGTTAAATCACTAAGTATATTTGAAAAGCAGGCCAAGAAGCTGAACAAAAAGTATCCGTCGCTCAAATCGGAACTTGTTGCTTTGGTCCAAAACCTACAGGAAAACCCACAACAAGGCACACCTGTGGGTAATAGCTGTTTTAAAATTCGCCTGGCGATCAAGTCCAAAGGAAAAGGTAAATCTGGTGGAGCCCGGGTGATCACCCACATCGTTGTAATGAAAGAAACGGTTTATCTGCTTTCCATTTATGATAAGTCGAACAAGGATAACCTCAGTGATCAGGAATTGGATTTGCTCTTAGAATCTATCGAGGGTTAAATTTTATCACATGCTTTTTGCAACGTTCCCATTCAAATTATTCAATTACCGGCTTTCGTAATATTTACGCCTTTCGCGACTCTGCGTGAAAAGAAGAAAATTTCACGCAAAGGCGCAGAGGGCGCAAAGATTAGTTGGTCAGATCGCTTTGCGGCTCTGCGTGCATTGCTTTCGCGGCTTTGCGTGAAACCAGCCTGCAGGTTCACCCGAACTGACTATTTTTAAACCATGAAAAATCTCCTCCTTATTCCGGTTTTTACGGCCTTCACAATGCTCAGCTTTTCGCAGAATCTGCAACCTTTCCAATTGTTCAACAGCAATGGAAAAAAGGTGTCGTTTAAAAAGCTCGTCAAAGAGGTGGCCAAACACGATGTGGTGCTGTTCGGAGAATACCACGACGATGCCATTGCCCATTGGATGCAGTTAAAACTGACCCAGCATCTTTTTGAAATGGATAGCAACCTTGTGCTGGGCGCAGAAATGTTCGAGCGCGACGGGGCAGATTTCCTAGCGGCTTATTTGCGCGGTGAGATTACCGAAGAGCAGTTGATCGATACGGTGCCCCGCATGTGGCATAATTATCCGACCGATTATGCTCCGCTGGTCAATTTTGCCCGCGAACACAATCTGGCTTTTATTGCGACCAACGTGCCGAGATATCTCGCTTCGACCGTGTATCGCGGCGGGTGGGAAGCGCTGGATACACTCAGTGAAAAGGAAAAAAGTTACTTACCAACCTTGCCGGTTCCGTACGACGCTACTTTGCCCGGGTACCACGCGATGCTCGAAATGGGTGGTGCACATGCCAGCGAAACCATGCCGATGGCACAGGCAATAAAAGACGCGACCATGGCTTGGAACATCATCCAGAACCTTCCGGAAGATGGAGTTTTTCTGCATTTCAACGGCGCCTACCACAGCAACAATTACGAGGGAATTTATTGGTACATTCATCAGTACGCTCCGGAAACGACCATCAGCACAATTTCCACGGTTCGTCAAACCGATCTTTCAAAACTCGAAGAAGAGAATAGAGGAGTGGCTGATTTTATTTTGGTAGTGGATGAGGAGATGACGCGAACCTACCGATAATCACGTTCAGAGACTTCAAATACGAAAAAACCCCGTCCTGACTCGCAGCACGGGGTTTTTAACTTTTATAAAGAAAGCCTTATTTCTTGGCCGATCCTTTAATCGTGAACTTCAGTTCAACATCATCGTGAATGGCTTTATCTCCGATGTCGTTGAAGAAAGATGGTGAACCATAACGAACATCGTATTTCGAACGGTCGAAGGTGAGTGTTCCGTTGGCGGTGAAATCACCACCGTTGTTGCTGTAGGTAAAAGGAAAAGAAATCGGTTGAGTCTTTCCTTTAACGGTAAGGTCTCCGCTGGCAATATAAGTTCCGCTTTTCTCACCGGGTTTAAAGCTGTTCAGTTTAATTTCGGCGTAAGGATATTTCTCTACGCTGAAAAAATCGTCTGATTTCAGGTGACCGATCAGCTTTTGCTGGGTATCAGCATCCAGATCTTCGTTCGTCATTGAGTTCATGTCTACTTGAACGTATGCCGATTTCAAGTTGCCTTTTTCATCGAGAACGATGTTTCCCTGACGAACGTCAACATGACCGTTGTGTTCACCGGTAACTTTGGATCCGCGCCATTCGATGGTGCTCGCATCCGGATTAACGGTAACAACTTTTTCCTTATTCTCTACTCCACCGGCAATTGCAGAAACGGCAAATGCAAGTGACAAAATACTCATGCTTAACTTTTTCATTGGTGTTATTTTAGGTATGTATTTATGGGGGTTTAGTATTCAATTTTGGTGCCGGTATTGCGCAACTTATCGAGCAACCTGTTCAATGTGTTGGCTTCGTCTTCACTCAGTGAGTGATAATTTTCGGATGCTGATTTTAAAGTTTCGGTAGCTTCTTCCAACAGTTTCAAACCTTTATCCGTGAGTTGAACATCTACCTGTCGCCTGTCTTTCGGACAAGTGGACCGGTCAACCAAACCTTTTTGCCGCAGTTTTTCAACGAGGCGGGAAGCATTCGACATTTTATCGAGCATCCGCTCATTGACCAGACTCACCGCCGCAGGTTTCGGGTGCTGACCTTTCAGAATTCGCAACACATTGTATTGCTGTGTCGTGAGCCCGAAAGGTTTTAAAGCCTGAGCGTTGTTAGCGAGAATCCAGTTGCCGGTATATATAAGGTTGATGACCATTTTCTCAATTTCACTCCCGAAACTTTTTTGCTTTATAGCTTCTTCAATTTTCATTCGGTGCAAATGTATGTAGATACATTTAATGTTGTAACATTATTGAAGCCAAAGTTTGTTAATCACCCGTCCTGAAATGTCGTGTAGGTTACTTGATGTACTTGAAATCGTGTCCGTTCTTCAGACTCTTCAAACTGGCGAAAATCAATTTGATCGTATTTTCGACATCGTCCTGATGTGCCATCTCTACCGTGGTATGCATGTAGCGCAGCGGTAGCGAAATCAGCGCAGAAGCTACGCCACGTGCCGAGTAGGCAAAGGCATCGGTATCCGTTCCGGTGGAGCGACTGGCAGCAGCGCGTTGGAAATCAATCTTGTTGTCCTCAGCAGCCTTGATGATGTGTTTCAACAGGTTGTTCTGAACTGCCGGACCATAAGAAAGTACCGGCCCTTTGCCGGAATGCAGATCGCCCTGTGAAATTTTGTTGATCATCGGCGTCTGGGTATCGTGACAAACATCGGTAACGATGGCAACGTTGGGCTCGATGGTGCGGCTCATCATTTCTGCTCCGCGAAGTCCGATTTCTTCCTGCACCGAATTCACCACATACAACGTAAACGGCAATTTGACTTTTTGCTCTTTGAGCATTCGTGCAACTTCCGCAATCATAAAACCACCAATCCGGTTGTCCAACGCGCGACCCACAAAGTTTTTCTTGTTGAGAATCATGAATTCATCCTCAAAGGTCACCACGCAACCAACGTGTACTCCCAATGCTTCTACTTCTTCGCGCGTTTTGCATCCAACGTCGAGAAAAATATTCTTCAGACTTGGCGTCTCTTCTTTATCCAGCGGGCTTCTGGTATGGATGGCCGGCCAGCCGAAAATACCTTTTACAATTCCTTTATCGGTATGGATATTTACGCGCATCGAAGGAGCAATCATGTGATCGGAGCCTCCGTTTCGGCACAGATATATAAAACCTTCTTTGGTGATGTAATTCACAAACCAGCTGATTTCATCGGCATGCGCTTCAATTACCACTTTGTAGTCCTGACCGGGGTTAATCACACCGGCAACCGATCCATAGGTATCGGAGATATATTCGTCGATGTACGGATTTATGTACTTGAGCCACATTTCCTGACCTGCCTGTTCGAAGCCGGTAGGAGAGGCGTTGTTGAGGTAATTTTCTAAAAAGGTAAGCGATGCTTTATTCAGAATTGATTTGCTGGCCATAAGACTATTTAGGTTGTTTTTGTACTGAGATGTGCCAAAATTAACAATTAATGGTGTACATCTGAATAAGGCCTGGCTGACGTACGTCGTCCTAATTTCTAACTTAGTTGCATCCTTAACCAATCTGTTAACCATGAGAAATTTATTGGTCGGAGTGTTTTTTTTCTGTTGCACACTCCTCAACGCACAAACCGACAGCCTGATGCAGGTGCTGGAAGGTGATACAGTGCGGACGGTACCCGAGAACCTTGAAGATCAGAAGGCACCATTGAAATACAACGAAGGCGTTCGCGCTTTTGAACAGGGCGAGCTGGACAAAGCGATCCATCTTTTTACAGAAGCCATTGATCTCAGAGCAGATTATCAGAGTGCTTACATCAACCGCGGATCGGCCTATGCAGAAATGAACCGGCTGACAGACGCAGAAAAAGATTACCGGACGGCCATTGCCATCAACGATAGTTCAGGTGCCGCGCATTACGCCCTGGCGCGGTTGCTCGATCAACAAAACAGAAGCGACGAAGCGTTTGAATCCTACAATAAAGCCATTCATTACGCTCCCAATGAGGCCAACTACTATTATCACCGGGGAGTGATTTATTTTTTGCGGGAGGATTACGTGAATGCACAACTCGATTTCACGCTGGCCATCCGCAACAATCCCGACCACGCATACGCCTACAACGACCGCGCAAGTTGTCACCTGAAACAAGATCACCTGGAAGAGGCGGTAAAAGATTACGAACGTTGTCTGCAACTGAATCCAAATCTCGCCTTGGCGCACAACAATCTGGGTTCAGCAAAACGGAAACTGGGTGAACTCAAAGATTGTATTCTGGATTATTCACAGGCCATCCGGCTCGATCCGAAGAATTACCTGGCGCTCAACAACCGCGGTTATACCTATTACGAATTGGGCGAATACGAAAACGCTCAAAAGGACTTTATTGCCACGCTGAAAATCAAACCTGATTATGCCTTTGCGCATAACAATCAGGCGGCAGTGTATCTCGCAGAGGAGAATTTTATCGAAGCCGAAAAAAGTCTGGATAAGGCCATCGCAGCGGATGATGGATATGCATACGCTTATCTGAACCGCGGAATTGCAAGGGAAATGCTCCGGAACATCAATGGAGCATGTGCCGATTGGAAAAAAGCAATGGAACTGGGTGTAAACAATGCAGAAGCATATTATGAAAACATTTGTGAATAATCTGGGATTCATGTTGTCGGGTCTTGCCGTGATCCTGGTGATATCGGTATCGGCCCAAAATATACCGTTCGACAAAGCCTATTTTCCGGACCGGAAGGACGAACTAAAAGCGGCTGAGAAGTCGATGAAAGAAGGAGATCGCATCATGAGCGAAGGAATTGAAAGCTATTACAGCGAAGCAATTCCGTTTTATGAACTCGCACACGATTTCAATCCCAACAATGCCTACCTCAATTTTCGACTGGGGGTTTGTTATTTGCACTCTTTGAACAAAAGCCGGTGTTTGCGCTATTTCGAGAAGGCCCACGAACTGGATGCACAAGTGGATCCATATATCGATTTCTTTTTAGCCCGCGGACATCATCTGAATATGAACTGGGATGCTGCCATTGATCACTATAAATCGCATCGGGATTTTCTTCGCTCGAATGGGCTGCACGAAGAACGGGAAGAAGTGATCCGGTACATCGAAGAATGCGGCAACGGAAAATCGTTGGTACAAAATCCGGAGCGTGTTTGGATTGATAATTTGGGACCGGGTATCAATTCAGAATACCACGATTATGCACTTGTGATTAATGCAGATGAAACCCGGATGATGTTTACTTCCCGCCGACCGGGAACAACGGGTGAAAGCATCGACCCGGACCTGAACGATTATTTCGAAGACGTTTATATTTCGCAGCGATTCGGTGAAGAATGGGGCCCGGCAGAGAACATGGGTGAAGCCTTCAATACTAAAACCCATGATGCATCGGTGAGTATGTCGGCCGATGGGCAGACCATGTTCATCTTCCGTTTTTCGACCCGTTCAAAAGGAGACATTTATGTGGCACACCTAATGGATGACGGATTCTGGTCAACGCCAAAAGAGCTCAATAATCCAGTTAATACCGGAGCACACGAATCATCGGCCAGTCTTGCTCCCGACAACCGGACACTTTATTTTGTCAGTGACCGGGAAGGTGGATTTGGAGGAAGAGACATCTATTTTTCCCGGTGGGACGAGCGAAAAGAACGTTGGGGCGATGCAGTGAATATCGGACCGGCAATCAATACCAAATATGACGAAGAAGGAGTATTTATGCATCCAGACGGAAAAACCCTTTATTTTTCGTCCGAGGGCCACAGTTCCATCGGCGGTGTGGATATCATGTACAGCACGCTTCACAACGGCAACTGGTCGGCACCGAGAAACATTGGCTACCCGATTAACACACCCGACCACGACATATTTTTCGTCCCGGCAGCCAATACACGATACGCCTACTATACCAGCATCCGCGATGAAGGTTTGGGTGGACGCGACAATTACAAAATCACTTTTTTGGGTGAACCAAAACCACCGGTTCTGAATGCAGAAGACAATCTGATTGCGAGTCTGTCTCAACCCATGCGCGAAACAGTGGTAGAACCCGAAGTAGAGATCCGCACCAGCGCAATGGCCATTTTAAAAGGGTTGATCACCGATGAGATGAGCGGAAAACCAGTGAAAGCCAGCATCGAGCTCACCGACAACAATACGTCTGAGATGATGGCCGAATTCAGTTCTGAACAAACTACGGGCAAATACCTGATGACGCTTCCTTCGGGAAAGAACTACGGTATTGCCATCAAAGCGGATGGATATCTTTTTCATTCCGAGAATTTCAATATTCCGTCTGACGCTAATTTCAAAACCTATGTCAAGAACATCCAGTTGAAGCGAATAGAGGTTGGTAAATCGGTGGTGCTGAGAAATATTTTCTTCGACACCAACAAATACGAACTTCGTCCTGAATCAATGGCCGAACTCGGCAGGTTGCAATCGATTCTGATTGAAAACCCACAAATCAGAATGGAAATTTCGGGCCATACCGACAGCGACGGAAGCGCAGAACTCAACCAGAAGCTTTCTGAAAACCGCGCTAAAGCTGTAGTGGATTACCTGATACAAAATGGTATCCTCGAGTCGCGGTTGACTTATATGGGATATGGCCCTACGCAGCCCGTAGCATCCAATGACACTGCAGAAGGTAAGCAGGAAAATCGCAGGACGGAGTTCAAAATTATTGAATAGCTCCTTATTCGATAAACAACTTTCGGGTTAAATACTCACCGTCGGCACTCAACCGGATCAGATAAATTCCACTCTCAAAATCGTAAGTGTGGATGGTATACATATTTTCGCCGGCCGGTCGTTGTCCGAGGGCTTCTTGTACAATCTGTCTGCCTGAAGCATCCAGAATTGACAACTCAACATGCTGGCTTTTCAATATTGAATATTTAAGTGTGGTTTGACCACGTGCAGGGTTGGGAAACAATTAAAAATTACTGATAACTTCATCTGTATCATCAATACCAACGGTAGTCATCTGTAGGTTGATGGCATCAATATAAATGTTGTTGCCGTTGTCGTTCATGAATTCAAATTTGAACCTGAAATTTGGACCGAAATAGGACGAAGTAATATTGTCTATCTCAATCAACTGCCATTCGCTTTCGTCTTGAGGAACAAAGGTTTCTGCCATTTGTGGAGCGGATGGCAGATTCGTCATTCCTTTCCATTGACCCCGCATCGACCATGATTCACCGCAATTGTTGGAAGCATACAACCTCAATCGATCGTTATTCAGTTGATTCTTCTGCGAGTATGCCACTTTAAATGTGAGTAAAACGCTGTTGGCATTGGTGAGATCAAAAACAGGACTCACCAGTTCGTCGATTTTTCCGGTGGAGTTTTCGCTGTTATCGATCCAGACGGATTGTTCACTTTGCAGACCGGTTTCATTATTGAGGGCCCACGTTACATCTTCATTGGGGTTCGTAGTGAACCAATGGTTTTCAGAGATACTGCTGATTTCTTCAAATGATTCGGAATACGGGAGTATTGCTCCGTTACCGAATACAACAATATATTCGGTGGCCGTAGCCACATCAGATCCGTTTTGATTTTCAACTTCGAGCGTTACCGTATAAACACCTTCTTCATTAAAATATATGACCGGATCACGTGTTTCTGAAAACGAAGGTGAACCCCCGTCTATAGTCCAGGTCCAACCCGGTGCGGCATTGTAAGAGAGGTCGGTGAACTGCACCGAATCACCTACACAAACTACGGTGACATCACTCGTGAAACCGGCTATAGGCGGTTCATTCGAAGGTGTATATAGATCGGATTCCCAGATTCCCCGACCATAAGTGCCTGCACGTAATTTTCCGATACTTTCACTTATTTTCAGTTGTCGCACCGATGTTTTCGGCAGATTTTCCATAAAGTCAACCCAGTTGGCGAGATTGTTATTGGTGTAGAATATTCCTGCATCCGTTCCGACATAGATTCCACCCTCGTCACCGTTTTCAAACGTCACACAGTTCGCCGGGATGTTTGGCAAATTGTAGGAAATATTGTTGAAGCTATTACCAGCATCAAAACTTTCAAAAACTTTCTCTCCCTGTGAATATCCGGAGCACGTTACGATGATGTGCTGCGGATTTTCCGGATTTACAGCGATTTCAGTAATGTTGAGATTGGGAATATTTCCATTCAGGTTGTCCCAGTTTTCTCCTCCATCACTCGAGCGATAAATGGTGGAAGATTTAGACCCGTAGATAAAATTATTGTCCGATGGTGCTACTGCCAACGTTCGGAATGGCTCTCCGCCAAAATTTCCGATGATTTCCCAACCATCCGATTGTGTATGTCGCCAGATGCTTTGAAACCCGGCATAGAGAACACTCTGATCGCTCGGATCCAAAATATATGGAGTTACCCACAAACCATCTTCATCGATATCCTGGGTAATTCCTTCAAATGATTCACCGCCATCGGTTGAAATTTCGATGCTACCATAAGGATATGAGGCATACATTATCTCCGGATCATTATCATTTACAGCTGCTCCATTACCGTCGCCACCTAGAATATGGTAAAAAGTACTATCTCTGAGCAAGTTGGTTCCGTTGTCCTGTGTCCCAACCAGAATATTGTAAGGGTCTATTTCAGAAAAATCCATTCGATACAACTGTGTATTACCTATTCCAGAACTGATATCTTCCCAGCTAATCCCATTGTCGGGCGATCTGAATATTCCGCCGTCGCTACCACAATACAAGCGATTTCCGTAATATCTCAAAAAGTGAATATCGGCGTGCGTGTATCCGTTGCTGCTTGGATAAACCCAATGTGAAACGGGACTAAAGCTTGTACCGCCGTTGTTGGAGCGCCAGACGTTAATTCCCCCGGTGAAAATTCTTCCCGGATTTGATTGTGACGCTGCAAGGGCAAGGTCATACCAGCTTTGTCCTCCGCCACTACTACCGTCGTTGCTGTACCCGAGAATATTGGGACTACTGCTTCTCAGTGAAAAACTTAGGCCGGCATCGGTACTGCGATACAATCCATGCAATCCCGAAGAGTTGTCATCACCGGCCAGAATATATACGAAATCGGGTGACGCCGCAGATACTGCCAGAGACATCCGGTTAACGAGCGAAGAGGCGGGTAGTCCTTCAGATACGGATTGAAAATTAAGTCCTCCGTTGGTTGATCGGTACAA
>CALDPJ010000132.1 GCA_937911795.1 uncultured Flavobacteriales bacterium
TTAGAACTGAAATAAATGAAAGGGGGAGGAGTAAGTTTAATTGGCGGCTCTTCCGCTATTGTTTCCGGTAGAACTGGAACTATTGTTTGAAGTTCGGGGTTTCGGACCTTCGTCTTCATCATCACTGTCATCGTTGATGAGGTCATCGTCTTCATTTCCTTCTGTGCCATCACCGGTACCATCATTTGTTCCGGAAGCAGTGTTGTTATTAATAATCACATCGTGACCACCAGCATCTAATGATTTGTTGTTCATGGAAGATTCTTCGTCATCTGAATCATCATTGACGCGCATGTCCTGAGGATTAAACTGGGATTCCTGCTGTCCGTCGTCAGGACAATGATCGTCCAGTTCGAATTTCTCACAGGCAGTAAAGATGCCGAGGATCAGGAGTAAGGATATGAGTAAAAATTTCTTATTCATGGCGCAAACAGGGCAATAGGAGTCAAACGTACACAATGTTTAGCGAAAAATCAAGAACTCAGTCCATTTTGTACCGAACTTTTTACCGGAAATGTGATTGCTACTAACGTGCCTTTGGCAGGAGGATTAGATTCCGTCAGATCTACAGGCCCTTCGATTTTGAAATTCTGATCGGTCATTTTACGAAATAGTTCTATTCTGTTCAGATTTATTTGCATTCCTTGTGGTATGTGATGGCTATCGCTTTCCTCCCGCACTTTTCGGCTTTCTGTGATACCGATTCCGTTGTCCTGAATTTTTATCACCACATCCTCTCCTTTTCGACGTACATCCACTGTGATTTCACCAGCGCCTTCCATGGGTAATATTCCGTGCCAGATACTGTTTTCAAGATATGGCTGAAAAAGCATGGTGGGTATGTTGACGGAATGTGCATCAACAGACGGATCAATAATTATGGAGTACGTAAATTTGTCAGGAAAGCGCATATTCTCTAATGAAAGATACAGTTCAATTCGTTCAATTTCATCGGCCAGAGTGGTGAAGTTTGATTGAGAGCTGTCCAGATTTTTGCGAATTAAACGGGCAAAGCTGGAAAGATATTTATTGGCGGATAATTTATCCTGCCGGTTGATGTAGTACTGAATTGAATTTAAAGCATTGAAAATGAAGTGGCGGTTCATGCTGGAATTCAGTGTTTGCTGTTCGAGTGCCAACATTCGTGAAGTATAAACCAATTGCTGTGTATTTCGCTTTCTTTCTTCATTCTTAAGAATCGCATAAATCAATAGCAAAACGAGAATAATGCCGGTAGCAACGGCTAATAAAATAAACCACCAGGTTCGATAGAACGGTGGTAAAATTGTAAACTCAAAGTTGTCATATTGCCCGTTTGCCTCCAGCCCTTCTATTCTGGCACGAACTTTAAAATTGTAGTGCCCATGCGGTAAAGAAGCATAAGTAGCAAAATTTGTAGGCGTTTCGGGAAGCCAGTCTTCGTCAATTCCCTCGAGCATATATTGATAAACAACTTTCCCCGGATTCGAAAAGTATAAACCGACAAATTCAAAAGTTAAATGGTTGTTTTTCGGTTGAAGTTCTAATCCTACAGGTAGACCGGTTCGGTAGTCTATACTATCTGCAAATTCCTGCCAGTTTCGTTCTTCCAAAATAAGCTTTATATTATTGATCAACACTTTGGGTTGATGCTTTGTTGCGTCAAAGGCATCGGCCGCTCCGTCGTACCGGATAAGACCTTCGGTAGTTCCGAACCACAGTTGGCCATTTGGATTCAGATAAACCGCATTTTGGTTGCATTCCAAACTTGCTAATCCTTCCTGATCTGTAAAATGCTCCACTTTCACGGTTCCGTCATGATAAAATGCGTCCAGGTCAATCACAAATAATCCGTTGTTCGTGCCGACGTAGAGCAAATTCTCGAGTCCTTGCTGCAAAAAGTTTATGGTATTGGATCCAAACCCATCGCTGAATACTACCGGTTTCAGCTCGTCGTTCTCGAGTGTAAACAGGCCACCCTTTGTGCCTACCCACACCCGCCCATTATGGTCCTCAAGTCCGTTGTAAAACACACTGTTTTTAAAGTCGTTGGGAATGTTGTACAACCGGTAGCCTTCATTGGTCGTACGTATCAAACCATTCTCTGCACAAAACCAGAGATCGCCATTTTCCGATTCGAAAATACCGCGCACTCTGGTTCCCGGAAAAGGTGGTAATTCATCTTTTGGCAAAAACCGATCGTTTTCATAAACGGTAATACCATTGACAATACCAAACCACAATCTGCCTTGTTGATCTTCGTGTATGGCCGTTACCCGTTCTAAATATTCATTTGGCGAAGGGCTGGTGTAATTTGTGATTCCAGTTTTATCATATTTGCTAATGCCTATATCTGTTCCGAACCACACCCGGTCCTGCCGGTCGGTATGAACACACCAAACCGTATTGTGGAGCAAACCTTCGCGGGTGGTCAGATAGGTGATGGAATCATTTTTTAGCAGGCATGCTCCGTCTCCATACGACCCCAGCCACAGACCTCCTTCAGGGCTGCGGTGAATCGCCATTACGATGTCGCTGATTAATCCATCTGTTTGCGAGAATGTTACGAATCTTTCACCAGTAAAGCGATAGACGCCTTTTCCATCTGTCCCGATCCAGAGGTTTTCTTCACGATCGATAAAGAGGGTTTTGATATTGTCGTAGTTGAGTCCAATATTCGTTTTAAAGTTTGGTACGCCCTGTGGGGATATTTTATTCAATCCCGAGCGGGATGCTACCCATAGATGACCGGCAGAAGCCACTACAATATCCCGAACAAAATTGTTTTGAAGCCCTTGGTTCTCGGTGATGTTTTGTGTT
>CALDPJ010000133.1 GCA_937911795.1 uncultured Flavobacteriales bacterium
TTCAGCCTCCGGTCGAAATGACAATAGAAGAGAAAAGCTTTGCGGCTTACTTTTTTCTTCGCGGCTCTGCGTGAAAAACCTTCCTTGCGCGCTTGCAGCGCGTGCGAGGTAGTTCGAATTACTTCACCACCACACTCGTCCACTGCGCACCACTGATATCGGTGAGCGTGAGGGTGTAGTTTCCGGATGGCAGATAACTCCACTGCGGTCCGTCAAGCCCGATAGTCGCCTTTGCCCCCAGCGGAATAATGAGACTGTGCGGTCCGGGTTTTACCTTCGCCACATACGCGTTGTCAATATTGTTCACCGGAAAAGCAGCGAGATCATCGCCGTCGAGTTGAAGGATGGTTTGACCGTTCTCGTCTGTAACATCAATTCCGATTAAAAAAGAACCGTAAACATCGGCGCCTTCGACACGGAATATCTCAAAGGAAAGCGCATTGTCCGAGAGTTGCACATCGGCGATTTCAATTTTTGGCTTCACCGATTTATTGTGCAACGTTCCCCATACTCCACCGTGAAAAACCTGGTTGGTCATCAGCGTCATGAACAAAATAAACATCGAACCGGCAAATACAATTTTGTGCAGTCTGTTGGGTGCAATCGGCAAAACACCTGATCCCAGCAGACGAAACCATTTTTTATTCGTGAGTTCGGGTTTTTTCTTCGCCAGCAGGTAATCGATCGAATACCTTCCGCTTCCGGTAAAGAAAATGGTGAAACCGGTGGCGATTCCGAGCACGCCAATCTGCCATTCATCGAGGCAGGTGGTACCGATCCAGCCCGATCCCAGCAAAATTCCCATTGCGAGTCCGAAAACCCCGATGCTCATCAGGCGGGTAAAAAAACCGAGCATCATCATCAAACCAACAATTCCTTCGATGATCGTAAAAGCCACCATGGCCCATAACAATGCATCGGGATGCGTAACGAGGTATTCGATGATGGGTTTAATGCCGAGTGCGTTGGGCAGAAAATGGTTGAATTTTTCGCCGATATATCCCGCTGTTTCGGGGTCGAGTTTATTGGTGAGCGCTACTCGGCGCCAAAATGCCGAGAAATAGGTCCACCCTACTACAAGGCGCAGCGCAAGAGTGAAAAGTCCGGCGTAATTATAGGATTGTGATTGATAATCTATAGTTTGAGTATTCATGATTTTATATAATAAGTTGAGGCCTGAAGGATTCAGGCAGATTTAAAAAATTTGGTGGCTTTTTGTAACAGATCAGCGACCTACGACAACCGGATTTTCAACTTTTTGTATAAAATGTAGAAGGGTATTTTGTCGGTGATTCCGACGGTTTGGATGTGAACAAAAGGAGCCGGTTCTGCATGAAGAAGAAACCGAAGATTCAATATCAGCGGTACGAGAAATGCGGTGAATTCGATTCCGGTGAAATCCATCTGTTGCGCGGCTGGCAGAACATCGGTGGCGGCGCAGAACGTTCCGGCGGAGAGAATACTTTTGGAAGGATTGAGTTGCCGTGCTACCGGAACATCCATTTGGGCTTGAATGGCTTTTCGGACGGTACACGAAGACAGCACGGTGAGGACGATCAACGCGATCATCAACGGCCATTTATTCATTTCCCGTCTTTTGCTTTTCATGTTTTGCGAACGCAACTCCCGCGGTTTTGTTGTGATGAAATTTGGTGGCCGTGTTTGCAATTATCACGCCGGACTTTGGAATGGGTTGTTAATATTTGATAAGACCTGGATATTGGTCTCCTCGTGATTCCATTCACCTCCTTTTGTCATTTCGACCGGAGCACTGAGGGACGAAGTGCGCAATGGAGAAATCTTTGATTCCTAATGATCAATCCTGAGCCTTTCTCGGTCCTTAGTTCCAATGGCACCTTACCCTGAATAATTGATTCTCTCTTCAGTTACAGCTCATAAAGATTTCTCCACTGCGGCTTACACCACTTCGGCTTTGCCTCCGTGCTTTCAGCCTCCGGTCGAAATGACAATAGAAGAGAAAAGCTTTGCGGCTTACTTTTTCTTCGCGGCTCTGCGTGAAAAACCTTCCTCGCGCGAGTTTGCAGCGCGTGCGAGGAATATGAACATGCATGGATACATCCTTATACTCAACTTCCATGTATTTTTGCGCGCAAAACTTTCTCACCATGCTCTGTATCGACAGCCCCAGCCTCGAACCGTATTTTAACCAGGCAACCGAAGAATACTTCCTCAAAAACTTTGATGATAACATCTTTATGCTCTGGCGGAACAACAACGCCATCATCGTCGGAAAGCACCAGAATACGCTGGCGGAGATCAATGTGGCCCGCGTCAAGGAAAAAGGAATAGCTGTGGTTCGTCGGCTGACCGGTGGCGGAGCCGTTTTTCACGACCTTGGAAATATTAATTACACCTTTATTATGGGCTACGGCGAAGAAGGTGCAAAGGTGGATTTCAAAAAATACAACCAGCCAATTATTGACGTCCTCGCCGGACTTGGCGTAAAAGCAGAGTTTTCCGGTCGGAACGATATCCTCATCGACGGGCAGAAATTCTCGGGTAACGCCGAACACATTTACCACAAAAAACAACGGGTGCTGCACCATGGCACGTTGCTCTATGCTTCGGAGATACAGGATATTTCGGACGCGCTGAACGTAAATCCGCTAAAGTTTGAAGACAAAGCGCGCAAATCGGTACGCAGCCGGGTGACCAATATTTCCACGCACCTGAAAGAAGATATTGGCGTGGATATGTTTCGCCAACGCGTGATGAACCACATCACCGAAATGTATCCCGATGCGGTAACCTACCACATGACCGAAGAAGACAAAGCCGCCATTCAAAAACTGGCCGATGAAAAATACAGCCAGTGGCACTGGAATTATGGTTACTCTCCGCGGTACGCCCTAAAAAAAGGACACAGAACTACGGGTGGTCATGTGGAGGTGCATTTGGATGTGGATAAGGGTGTCATCACAGACCTGGAAATCTATGGTGATTTTTTTGTGAATCGTGACATCGAGCCGGTGAAGTCGGCGCTGATCGGCGTGGAGCACCGCGAAGAAGCGGTTTTGAAGAAACTGCGGGAAATCAAAAGCAGCGAGTATTTCAACAATATTTCGGAAGAAGAACTGGTAGAGGCTTTTTTCTGATTATGGCTCCTGTTCTTTATGTCATTTCGACCGAAGTGACAACGCAGGAGAGACTTTCTACTTTGTCATTTCGACCGAAGCACTGAGGGACGAAGTGCGAAGTGGAGAAATCTTGATTTTGGTTGATCAATCCCAAGCCTTTCCTTGGCCTTTGTTCCAATGGCACCTTACCCTGAATAATTGATTCCATATTCAATAACAGCTCACAAAGATTTCTCCACTGCGGCTTGCACCACTTCGGCTTTTCCTCCGTGCTTTCAGCCTCCGGTCGAAATGACAAAAGAGAGTAAAGAATGACTTTGCGACTTACTTTTACTTCGCGGCTTTGCGTTAAATTGAGAATGCAAAAAACCTCACCGATTAAACCAACCCTTCACCTTATCCTTCACCTTTAGCCAGATAGGCGAAGTCGGTTTTTCGTCCTCCTCACCCTGCTCACCAATCAACAAGGCTACGGGTTTTAATTCTTCGTATTCGGCACTCACTACTTTGAGCATTGCGGCAAAGGGCAGGAACAAAATCATTCCTGCTACTCCCCAAATTGCAGCTCCGACGATAATGCTCAGAATGGCCGTCAGCGCGTTGACTTTTAAACTTCCGCCGACCACCTTTGGCGTCAGGAAATTGCTCTCCAGCACCTGCACCGCCCAAAACATCAGCGCTACCGCTACAGGCATCCATATAGTATCGTAGGTAATGAATGCGTACAACACCGGGATAGCCGCTCCGATGACCGTTCCCACATATGGAATGATGGCCAGAACAGCGGCCAGGAATCCGAATAAAAAAGGATTATCAATGCCGATGATCATCAGCCCGATACTATTGATAAAACCAAGTATCGTAATGATCATTATCATTCCAACGAGATATTTCTGCCCTACCTGTTGCACCGATTTAAAAAGCCGTGCCGCGCGGGGCCGTTGCTCCGGAGAATAAAACATGATAAAAGCCTGCGTAAGTCCGGAGCGGTATATAAGAATCAGAAAAGTGAAAATCACCGTCGATACCAGACCGGTGAGAAAAGCCGCTGTTCCACTGAAGGTTTGTTTGGCGAGCATTCCAGCCGATTCGTTGAGCCAGGTTTTAACCTGAATAATCAGGTCATCGCTCTCGAGATTATCGATAAAATTGATGTTGCTGTTGATATACGATGTGACTTCTGCGAATACACTGACCAGTTTATCCTGAAAAGCGGCGAACTCTTGAGACAAACCGATGATCTGGGTGGAAAACAGAAAAATTCCGGCAGCCAGTACCAGCGCCGTGATGAACATCGACAGAAACGTGGCGACGATGACGCCCATGCCTTTTCTTTCGAAGCGCTTCACCAGCGGAAACAAAATAAACGCGAGCAGCAGCGCAAACGCCAGCGGAATCAATATTGCTTTGCCAAATATCATAATGGCGATGATCCCGAATGAAGACGCAATCACGTAAAATATTTTCTGAAAATTGAGGCTCATGTGCGTGCGGTTAACAGGTGGATGAAGATACAGGATAAAATGTTTTTCTCGCCTGATGACGTTGCGATAAAAGTGACCACAATTTTCAACAACGTGGGGCAAGCAATGAAACCATTTCGCAGACCGGTTTTTAAAGACAGCGAAACGCAGCGTAGGCACAGCCTCCACGGAGGATTGGGCAGTATTACGATGACATATAATTCCCTGTTAATAAAAAATACCCTATCCTTGTAACTAAACTAATATTCAACCAATGAACACACTAAAGAAGACTTTATTACTGGTAACGCTAACGGCATTAGTTGCAACGGGATGTAAAAAAGACGATAACGATCCACCGCCCGTGAATAACAACAACAATAACAACACCGAATGTCCGGATGGCATGACGGGTTCTGATTGCGAAACCGAACTACGCGCTCAATACATGGGCGAATACGAGGGAGAGCATGTAATAACCGATCAGGATGACCAAACTACTACCCAGCCTGCGGTTGTAAATATAACCGCATCTGCAGAAGGCGTTGATAAGATTGAAATCACATCAATTATTTCTGGTCAGGAATCTTCATTAACTGCAACTGTAAACGAAGATGGTTTCGTTTTATCCGAAACTTCAGAAACAACCAGCAGTAGCGAAACCGATTACGTTACTGTCACATCTTCGGGCTATGGCGGTCTGGATGATAATACGCTCATTATCCATAGAGACGAAAACATATTTGCGGTATTCGGCGAACAGGAATTCAACTTTGATTTAACCTATGTTACTACGGCCGAAAAGCAATAGCTTTCGAATTTGAAAAAATTCAGAGAATTGACACCTGCTCTTCACCGGAGCGGGTGTTTTTTTTCCCTCATGGTCACGTCAGCCTGAGAGAAACGAGAGATCCAAAATTCTTGAATTGAATATACTCGCGCTTTTCGTGCGTTCGACTTACTTCGACTTTGCTCACCAACCAACGCTCAGCGGGCGGAAAACTTTATCGCTGTTTCTTAAAACTGTGCAACGAAACCTGATGAATCATATAGGGCCACATTTCGATTCCTATAATTCCGGATCGGGCTCCCATATTAGATGTAGGTTCAAACGGTCCACCTTCTGTAAATTGAATTTCGGAAACATATGAGACTGACCATTGGGACCAGTTCTTCATCAACAGCAACACGCGCGTATTCTCTTCTCTTTCGGCATCGGTATCTCCGAATGTTCCCAGGCAGAGATAGAAATCAATGGTGCCTTTCTCTCCTTCTTCGTCAAAAAGATAATCACTATCTAATATATTTATGGTCTCTTGAAAAGGTTCATGATTAACAACTGAAACATCAAATTTTGATGAACCGGCCGGTAACAATTTCAGGGTAAATTTCGACCCCAACATAAAAGTATGTCCGGCTGAAGGCTCTGCAAAAAGTTCCTGTGAATGGCCATGAATGCCGACAACCATTAACATCAGAAATAAAAAACCGGATATTGTTTTATTACACAGAAATGTGGACATGGAAACTTATAAAGCAGAACACGGTGAAGA
>CALDPJ010000134.1 GCA_937911795.1 uncultured Flavobacteriales bacterium
ACCAGTCCGGTGCCGGTACCAATATCGAGAATGGTTTTGGGAGGATTTTCATTTTTGGCCCAGGCACCGAGCAATACACCGTCAGTACCTACTTTCATTGCACATTGATCCTGCCGGATAGCAAATTGTTTGAAACGAAATACAGATTGGGGCATGGTCAATCGTTCAGACCGATCAATCCTTCCGGTATTTCAACAGAGATGGATTTGGCTTCGTGATCAATCTCTACAATGAACTGATCGTGAAAAGGAATCAGGATTTCACCCCGGTCTCCATTTACCTCCAAAATCGGATTCGTGGTATGCTCAATAAAACTTTCGACCGTGCCGAGTAACCCCAGTGCGGTATCGGTAACAGAATATCCTATCAGATCTTCCGGAAAAAGTTCATCATCATCTTCGCTTTCGGGACGCATGGTCAGCGGAAGAAATAGTTCTTTTTTCACGAGAGCCTGAGCGGCTGCTTCGCTATCTACGCCTTCGAACTGAACCCGGGCATATGGACCACTGCGGTCAAACCGGATTTTCTCAATAAAAAAAGGAACCAGTTTATTGTTGATTTCAACAAAAACTGATTCCATTTTATCGTATTTCTGCGGATCTCTGTCGTCGATAAAAACGATCACTTCTCCACGAAAACTATATGTTTTGGAAACGCTCCCGAGGTAAAAACAATCTTCTTTCCTCATGGAAAACAATTTCCGGCCTTAGGCCTTCTTTTCGTCGTTTTCTGCGTCGTCCGATTTCTCTTCGGTTGCTTCAGCCGAAGGAGCTTCTTCCTGCTTTTCTTCCGAAGTCGATTCTTCAGCTACAGGCTCTTTGCTTTCTTCTTTTGTTTCTTCCGCTTTAGCTTCTTCAGCAGGTGCTTCGGCTGCAGGCTCTTCAGCTTTTGGAGCTTCTTCAGTCGCAGGTGCTTCTTCGGTGGCTTCAGCTGCAGGAGCTTCTTCTTTTGTTTCAGCTTCCGGCGCCTCTTCGGTTTTGGCTTCTTCTACAGGTGCTTCAACTTCGGCAGCTGTTTCTTCAGTAGCTTCCGGAGCTTCTTCTGCTGCAGGAGCTTCGGCTTCGGGTGCTGCTTCGGGCTCAGGTGTGTTTTTAGCGGCGATTTCTTCAGCGCGCTTCTTGTTCACTTCACCTTCGGCCTGTAATCTTGCTTTGCGGTCAGAATCAGATTCATTGGCAAGACGGTCTACTTTCGCCTGAATTTTTGCATCTTTTTCTTTCGTCCACGCTTCGAATTTCTTGTCGGCGTCTTCCTGAGAAAGCGCACCTTTTAGAACTCCACGGTTCAGGTGGTTTCTGTACAAAACTCCACGATATGACAAAATTGCGCGTGCCGTGTCGGTAGGTTGTGCACCTTTCGTTAGCCAGGCGGCAGCATTGTCAACATCAATTTCGATCGTTGCAGGATCGGTATTCGGGTTGTACATTCCGATGCGCTCAATGTAACGTCCGTCTCGCGGAGCTCTTGCGTCGGCAACAACAATGTGGAAATACGGTTTACCTTTCTTTCCTTTTCTTTGTAATCTGATCTTTACAGCCATGCTTTTTGCATTAATTAGTTGTGGGTACGAAACCCCGTTTTATTAATTGGGCCGCAAATATCTTATTTTATTCGTTGGTTTGGAAATTATTTACCGATTTAATTAGCATGGTTTCAACTTCAGATTTTGATTATTCGGGCGCTGTAGCGAGAATTGCAGCCAAAGTAGAAAATCTGTTCCGTGGCGAAGGAACGGGGCATGACTGGTGGCACATTGAACGCGTTCGTCGGTTGGCCATGCACATCGGGAAAAATGAAGGGGCAGATTTGTTGGTCGTTGAATTGGGTGCTTTGCTGCACGATGTGGCCGATTATAAACTGCATGGAGGGGATGTGGAAAAAGGTATGAAGCTGGTGAGAGAATGGCTGAAGGAAGAGGAATTTGCGGATGAAATCGTTGCCGACGTTGTTCAGATTGTTGAAAATGTGAGTTACCAGGGCGCGGATGTGCCGGATGTTCCATTGTCACCCGAAGGTTGGGTGGTGCGCGATGCAGACCGGCTGGATGCCATTGGTGCCATCGGTATAGCACGCACTTTTGCTTTTGGTGGAAACCGCAACAGGCCGCTCTATGATCCGGAAATTCCACCCGTAATGCATGACAATTTTGAATCTTACAAGGGTAGCAACGCGCCGACCATCAATCATTTCTACGAAAAATTACTGCTGCTGAAAGACCGGATGCACACGGAAACTGCCAAAGCCATGGCCGATGAAAGACATCAGTTTATGGAGGAATTCCTCAACAGATTCTATGCAGAGTGGAATGGGGAAATCTGAAGAAAGAGGGTGATTTGTTAAAATCCGTATTCTGGGAATTCGGCGGTAAGCTCTTTTTCATCAAAACGTGTGTTCAACTGAACTTTGCTATACTCATAAGCTTCAAACAGCGCCCCGTTATCGTCGTACACCTCAAATCTCATCGGTATCAGTCTTTCCTGGTCGATGAATAGTTTAATATACGGAGCATAATCATTCGGGATGGTAATGGTCATGCCGCTACTCAGACTTCCGAAGCCGGAAATGGATTCATTCAGCTCAACAATCCGGTATTCACTGATGTGGAATTTATCGGCCACACTCATTGTGGTTTCGCCTTCAACGGTTGTATAAGTCATCAGTTTATACTGCCTGTTGTTGATTTCAACAACATGGCACCGATGATCGTCGATGGTTTCTTCACCTTTATATTCTGCCAGGTCATGGGCAATGTGTTCGTATTTTTTCAGCAGATGCGCCAATACCCGGTTAAATTTACTGAATCCAATATCTGAGATCAGGTGGTGCTGATTGTTTCTGATCAGCGAGCTATACGGATCCAGGCTGATGTTGATCCACGGAAACCCGTTTGGATTAACGAGTACCTTTCCTCCATTAAAGCCTTTTGAATAGAGGAGCTCAATGCCCTTCTCAGAATCCAGTTGCTTAAGATATATACTGTAAGGCTGGTTCGACATTTTGATACGGGAGTGAGCCTCAACATAATTTCCGGCGTATCTTTCTTTTTTCTGCACTTCACAAGCCATGGTATTCACCTGTGAACAACTTTCAAACATTTCTTTGATCAATCCGAAAGCAACTCCCGATTCGTTCGCTTTTTCAGCCTTGCGTTCCATCGGCTGAGCCAAGGTACCCAAGGTGAATGACAGCAACGTCAGAAGTAAGAGGTGC
Organism: uncultured Flavobacteriales bacterium; assembly: GCA_937911795.1. Taxonomy (GTDB): domain Bacteria; phylum Bacteroidota; class Bacteroidia; order Flavobacteriales_D; family SKUL01; genus SKUL01. The sequence goes on from CALDPJ010000134.1 coordinate 3,211, forward strand.
CGGTGGTAGGTAGGTAAATATCTCACAGGTCAAATTTAATACATAACCCGCTTTATCGCATCTTTATTGCTGAGTTTAACACACGCTACGGTCGTTAAATTCGTTTATTCGTGGATTGCATCCGGACACAAAAGGTCGTTGAAAAGTAAAGGATATTTTTTAGGAATGCCCACAGACTTCATGGTTATGGTTGATTACTTTTGAAGCTCCCATTGAACAATTTTATTTCATAGCCGCCCATGTTCCTGATATTTGATACCGAGACCACAGGGCTTCCCAAAAACTGGAAAGCTCCTATTACCGACAGCGATAACTGGCCGCGAATGGTTCAGCTTGCATGGCAACTTCATGATGAACGTGGAGCCCTGGTTTCATCGGGCAATTATATCGTTCGTCCCGATGGATTTGATATTCCGTATAACGCTGCTAAAATTCACGGCATCACCACCGAACGTGCACAGCGCGACGGAAAGCCATTGTGCGATGTGCTGGCCGCTTTTGCTGTAGACTTAAGCCGTACGAAGTATGCAGTGGGGCATAACGTGGAATTCGATATCAGCGTAGTGGCTGCAGAACAGTTCCGGGATGGCTGTGATCATGAAATCTTACAGCAATTATCAAAACTCGACACCAAGGATTTATCGGTAGATTTTTGTCAGTTACCCGGCGGAAAAGGAGGGAAATATAAATGGCCCACCCTGACTGAGCTGCATCAGAAATTATTTTCAGAACCCTTTGCAGATGCACACGATGCCGCTTACGATGTGGATGCCACAGCCCGATGTTTTTTCGGATTGATAACGTGTGCGGCAATAAAGGTTCCGGAAGTGACGGATGTAGGTGTGGTCAGGTACGAAGCTCCACAACTGGATGCAGCAAATTTTGCTGATACCCCGGCTAAACAAGATTCGAATAAGCTGAAGGTGAATAAAAACAAAGCCATCAGCGACGATGTTGATCAGGCAGTTTTTACGCATCTGCACTGTCATTCTCAGTTTTCCATCCTTCAGTCCACGTCCGACATTGCAACGTTGGTAAACCGGGCGGCAGAACTGAAGTTTCCGGCGTTGGCCATTACCGATCACGGAAACATGATGGCAGCTTTCCAGTTTGTGCGAAAAGCTCTGGCTGCAGGCATTAAACCAATTGTTGGTTGTGAATTAAATCTCTGCCGCGATCGGAAAGATCGTTCCACGAAAGACGATGGTTTTTCGTCTGTTCTGATGGCTAAGAATAAAAATGGCTACCAGAATCTGTGTAAGCTTTCGTCGTATGCCTTCACCGAAGGGTTTTACTACGTGCCCAGAATTGATCGGGAGCTGTTGCTGAAATATAAAGAAGATCTCATTGTACTAAGCGGAGGGTTGTGGGGAGAAGTTCCGTATAAAATTCTGAATGAAGGTCGCGAACCGGCGGAAGAAGCCTTTGTCTGGTGGAAAGAAAATTTTGGCGATGACTTTTATGTAGAGCTAAATCGTCATGGCTTGCAGGAAGAACAAGTGGTGAATGACACGTTGCTGGAGTTCTGTGAAAAATACGATGTCAAGTATATTGCCGCCAACAATTCCTATTACACCCATAAAGAAGATGCGGTTTCTCACGACATCCTTCTTTGTATAAAAGATGGTGAGAACAAAGAGAAACCGAAACGATACATCGGCAAGCGTGGAAGAGAATTCAGGTTTGGATTTCCAAACGATGAGTTTTACCTGAAAACCGATCAGGAGATGAAGCAGATTTTTGCGGATCTGCCCGAAGCAATTTTCAATATCAGTGAAGTCCTCGACAAATGTGAATCCTATGAACTTGCCCGCGATGTATTGCTTCCGAAATTCGATATCCCGGAGGAATTCATTGATGTGGCTGACGAAGCAGATGGAGGCAAAAGAGGAGAGAATGCTTATCTACGGCAGCTGACCTACAAAGGTGCCGAAATGCGTTGGGGAGAAATATCCGACGAAGTTCGCGATCGACTTGATTTTGAATTGGAAACCATTGCCAAAACCGGTTATCCCGGTTACTTTCTGATTGTGCAGGATTTCTGTCGCGCTGCACGCGAAATGGGTGTGTCGGTAGGGCCGGGTAGAGGATCTGCGGCGGGGTCGGCGGTGGCTTATTGCACGGGAATTACCAACGTCGATCCGATTAAGTATGATTTGCTTTTTGAGCGTTTCCTGAATCCGGACCGGGTTTCGATGCCGGATATCGATATTGACTTCGACGATGAAGGCCGTCAGCGGGTTATCGACTATGTAATTGAAAAGTACGGATCGCAGCAGGTTGCGCAAATTATTACCTACGGAACGATGGCGGCCAAATCGTCGATTCGTGATGCGGGCCGTGTATTGCAGTTGCCGTTGTCAGACACCGATCGCGTAGCGAAACTGGTGCCCGATATTAAACTCGCCAAGCTTTTTGGTTTTGACGAAAAGGCCCTGAGTAATCACTTTAAGAAAAGCGCCGACGATCTCGAAAAAGCAAAAGAACTGATCAAGGTAGCCGAAGGTAAAGGGCTCGAAGCAGAAACCATTCAACAGGCGCGCATTCTCGAAGGTTCGGTCCGAAATACTGGAATTCATGCCTGCGGAGTCATCATTACACCAGACGACATCACGAACTACGTTCCGGTTGCTACGAGCAAGGATACCGTAATGGTATGCACGCAGTACGACAACGCCGTTGCCGAAGACGCCGGTTTGTTGAAAATGGACTTCCTCGGATTAAAAACGCTGACGATCATCAAGGATGCGGTTCAGTTGATTAAAGAGCGCCATGGAGTTGAAATTGTTCCCGACGACATTCCCCTGGATGATGAGAAAACCTACGGGCTTTTTCAACGCGGTGAAACAGTAGCCATATTTCAGTATGAATCTGCCGGAATGCAGAAGTACATGATGCAGCTTAAACCAACGGTTTTTGCCGACCTGATTGCCATGAACGCGCTGTATCGACCCGGTCCGATTGAATACATTCCGTCGTTCATTGCCCGGAAACATGGAACTGAAGACATCAGTTACGATTTACCCGATTGTAAGGAATACCTGGAAGAAACCTATGGTATCACGGTTTATCAGGAGCAGGTAATGCGGCTTTCCCAAAAGCTGGTTGGTTTCACGAAAGGTGAGGCCGATACCTTGCGAAAAGCAATGGGAAAAAAGCAAAAGCCCGTACTCGATAAATTGAAGCCCCAATTTGTTGCCCAAGCTTCTGCCAAAGGTCACGACACCGAAAAGCTGGAAAAAATATGGAAGGATTGGGAAGCTTTCGCACTTTATGCTTTCAACAAATCACATTCCACGTGTTACGCTTGGGTAGCTTACCAAACGGCATATCTAAAAGCCCATTATCCGGCAGAATATATGGCGGCGGTGCTTTCAAATAATATGAATGATATTAAACAGGTCACATTTTTTATGGAAGAATGCAAGCGGATGGGATTGAAGATTTTGGGTCCAGACGTAAATGAATCTTTCCATAAATTTACCGTAAACGACCAGGGCGCCATCCGTTTTGGGATGGGCGCCGTAAAAGGGGTTGGCAGTAATGCGGTTGCCACCATTGTAGAAAACAGAAAGGATGGGAAATACAAATCGGTTTTTGATTTGGCAAAACGGATCGATCTGCGTTCTGCAAACAAAAAGGCTTTTGAAAACTTGGCGCTGGCCGGCGGTTTTGACAGCTTTGATACGCACCGAGCGCAATATTTGCACCACGACGGCGACGGAGTGATGTTTATTGAAAAAGTGTTGCGCTATGCCGCCAAATATCAAGAAACGCAAAACTCCGCCCAGGTAAGTTTATTCGGCGATGCCAGCGAAGTGCAGATTCCTGAACCAGAAGTTCCACCTTGTGAGGAATGGGGAACCATGAAAAAACTGAAGCAGGAAAAAGAGGTTGTTGGCGTATATATTTCTGGCCACCCGCTGGACGATTTTAGAATAGAGATGGAAACATTCACCAATTGCCAGGTTTCAGACTTTAACCATCTGGAGGATTTCTTAAATAAGGAATTGTGTTTTGGCGGGGTTGTGAGCGATGTGCAGCACCGCGAATCAAAAGCAGGAAAGGGTTGGGCCATTTTTACTGTGGAAGATTATGAGGACAGTTATGAATTCAAAATTTTTGGCGAAGAATATTTAAAATGGCGTCATTTTCTTGTTCCGAATGGCTTCATTTATGGGCGGGTTTTTGTAAAGGAAGGCTGGACGAATCGTGAAACCGGCAAAAAAGGTGAGCCGCGACTTCAGTATAATACAATACAACTGCTTCACGATTTGATGGAAACCCATAGCAAAAAACTCACGCTTACATTACCTTTGAACGATTTGAAGAAAGATAAAATAGATTCCCTGAAAGATTTGGTAAAAACCCACAAAGGAGAAAAACAACTATTTTTTGTGGTATTTGAAAATGAAGAAAAAATCCAGCTCACAATGCCCAGCCAGAAACATAAGATTGCCATTTCAAAAGAACTGCTCGTGGAACTGGAGCGGCAACAAATCCATTATAAATTAAATTAAGAGGCAGGCCTTAAAATCTGTGTGAAAGGGCCTTTTAGCATAGGAATTTCGAATACCTCAATTTACTAAACATATATTAAGGCTGTATAAATTCGCATAAAAATTAACTATTTTTGGAAATCATTAAAAAACAAAAATTATGGCAAAAAAAATAGCAGTGTTAGTAGGGAGCTTAAGAAAAGAGAGCTTTAACAGAAAAATAGCAAATGAATTGAGCCGCCTTTCATCAGACGGATTTGATCTGGAAATAATAGAAATCGGAAATTTACCATTGTACAGTGAAGATTTGGATCAGAATCCGCCACAGGAATGGATAGATTTCCGTCAGAAAATTAAAAATTCGGATGGTATACTGGTGGTTTCACCGGAGTACAACAGAACCATTCCGGGTGCGCTGAAAAATGCAATTGACGTCGGTTCCAGGCCTTACGGAAGTTCGGTGTGGCCGGGAAGACCCGGAGGTGTGGTCACTTCTTCTATCAGTTCGCTGGGAGGTTTGGCTGCCAATCATCACATTCGCCAGGCTTTTGTATTCATCGATGTTCCGCTGATGCAGCAGCCTGAAGCCTACATCGGACATTCCTCACAAATCTGGAACGACGACGGCACCGCTGTGGCAGGCGACTTCACCGTCACCATCAGTGGCGACTCCGGCGTGGTGGCCACCGACCCGGGCAGCGCCGCCCCGGGCGCTCCGGCGTTGCAGATAGGATCACCGGGATGGAGGCATCGCCCGCAGAACACAAGCTGCTGATCGTCGGTGGGGGTC
>CALDPJ010000135.1 GCA_937911795.1 uncultured Flavobacteriales bacterium
AGATTCTGGTGTGCAACGTCAACCCCTCAAGCGAGCGCAACCGCGACAGCGCCACGTACACTTGTCCGGGAGCGAATGCCTGCCCGACGTCGATTACGGCTTTGTCGAAGGTGAGTCCCTGGCTTTTGTGCACGGTAATCGCCCACGCCAGTTTCACCGGAAATTGTGAGAAACTTCCGATCTCCTCTTCTTCGAGCTCCTTAGAACCGGAACTCACGCTGTAGCGGATGTTTTTCCAGGTGTGGCGCGTCAGCAGAAAGTCGTCATCGTCCTCCATCGACACACGAATTTCGTCGGTAGAAAGGTGTGTAACCTGAGCGAGTTTTCCGTTGAAGTAGGCTTTGCTTTCGTTGTCGTTGCGGATGAACATCACCTGAGCGCCGACTTTCAGTTCGAGGCTCTCGGGAAGCGGGTGCAAATGCTCGGGAAATTCACCGTCGATTTCGGCTGCGTAAAATTTTGTGCGGCCCGGCAACCGGTCGAGTGCCTGCCGGTTCATTCTGTCGGCTTTTGCGTTGTGCGTGGTAAGCGTCACGACACCTTCTTCGGGTTCGGCATTGGGTCGGTAATAGCTGTTCAGTAGTTGTAGATCGGTTGGAGTGCAGCGGTTGTTGCGCAGGTTGTTGAGCAGGTTGAGAAAGGTGTTGTCGGTCTGGCGGAAAACCTTTTCGAGTTCCACGTAGGCAAATCCGGCTTTGTAGAGTGCCTGCGATTCGTAGAAAAACATGTTGTTGTAGAACCGGCTGAGTTGCGGCCATTCGTGGTCCTTTACTACCGGCGGCAACTGGTACAAATCGCCAATCATGAGCAACTGAACACCACCAAACGGCTGGTTAAAATTGCCTTTTGCGTACTTCAGGCGGTAATCAATTGCATCGAGAATATCGGCCCGCAGCATACTCACCTCGTCGATGATGAGCAGATCGATGCTTCGCAACACCTGTTTCCGTCGACCATCGAGGCGGTGTTTATAGCTCAGCGATCGAGGGGTATAAAATGCACTTTGAACATTGTTGTCAAACTGCGGGTCGGTGGTTGGCAAAAACGAACCAAATGGCAACAGAAACTGCGAGTGGATGGTCACTCCTTTGGCATTGAGGGCAGCAATTCCGGTCGGTGCCACAATCACATAATTCTTATGGGTGGCTTCGGCCACATCGCGGAGAAAAGTGGTTTTTCCGGTTCCGGCTTTTCCGGTGAGGAAGATATGACGGTCGGTGCTGTTGACGAGCTGTGCCGCGAGGCGGATGGGGTCGGTGGTGGTTTTAGTATCAGGCACTTCTAAAAAATCGTTCTAAAGAGTTGAACCATCGAAAGTAGGAAAAATGTATAAGAGTTTGACACAACCCGCGCATCAAATTCAGAAAGAAATCCTACACTTCCCATATACCTTATCGCGGGTCCTGAGCGCATGGCTAGAAAAAATCCCAACGCGCACCCCTCTTTTGAAGGCCGGTGCATCGCACGGCCGCACAAGAGAGGGGCTGGGGGTGAGTCCACCGTTTTGGAACTCACCCCAGTTCTTTCTCAATTTCCTTCAATACTCTATATGGGTCATCCATATCCTGATTTGAAATACGCATTACTTTCAAACCCAATTCATTCAAGATCAAATCCCGATTTGCATCATATTCCTTCTGAAAATCGTGAATTTTCCCATCCAGCTCCACCACCAGCTTTTTTTCGTGACAATAAAAATCTGCGATGAAAAACAACTTGTTACCACGGTTGTCGTTGCCATAAACGATTGCGTATTGCCGCAGGAATTTGTATCCATTTAATTTGCGGTTTCGAACAAGTTGCCAGAGCTCGTTTTCCGCGGGCGTTTGTCTGCGTCGCAATTCGCGACAAAGCTGAGTGATTCTTTTTCTATCGACCCGGGCCAAAATCAGTTGGTTTAAAATCAGGAAACTAAATTAAGAAAAAGGCTTTTGCACAGAAACTCACACCTCAGTCTTCACCTCCCACCCAATCACCTTCCTATCATCACCCACACTCACCAACAATCCGGTTGCTTCGTTCCAGTGCAACGCGTTAACAGAGTGACTGTGTCCACCAACCTTAACATCCAATCTGGCCAACGGAGTTAACGTTTCAGCGTCCCAAATTTTTACCGTTTTGTCGCGACTCGCAGTGGCCAGTAACAAACCGTTCGGACTGAAACCCATATCGTAAATGGCATAATTGTGTGCTGCGATTTCTTTCAACATCCGAAAGTCGGCTGTATCCCACAACCGGATGTGCCCGTCCCATCCTCCGGAAATCAAAAAGCGATTGTCAGAAGAATAAACAGAAACATTGCTGCTCTTTTCGTGGGCATCGAAAGTGTACATTTCATTGAACATCTCCGTCTCAAATACCCGCAGACGGCCATCGTTGCCAGATGTCACGAGCCATTTTCCATCATTGCTGACCGATGCTCTTCGCATCTTTAAATCACCCACAGGAATGTGTCGCAGGAGTTTAAAATCGTCGGCGTCCCAGATGCTGAAAGATCCGTCGGCGCTGAATGCCAGCAGTTGGTTGTTGCCTTCGTGAAACCGAAGATCGAAAACAGCCTTTTGATGCACCGCCAGATGACGCAGCTCTTTTTTCGATTGTATATCCACAATGTGAATTCCGCCTCTGCCCTGACCTATGGCGAGACGATCACCGTGTAATTGCACCATTGCATATACCGTGCTTTCGAGTTTGATGGCAAAAGGCAACACTGCTTGTTCCAGCAAATCCCATTCGGCTACAACGTTGTCGCCGCTGCCGGTGAAAATGGTGTGGGGACTTCTTCCCGGACCCACCGCATAAATTCCAGTACCGTGGCCGGTGAGTTCAAATTGTTTGTGAATGGAAACGGACATGCCGCAAAATTAGTCAATCCGGCAAGGTAAGGAGATGGCTGAATCTTACTCTATTCCGTACATCGCCATTTTGTTGTACAAGGTTTTACGGTCGATGTTGAGCAGCTTGGCAGCCTTGGATTTATTGTACTTCACCTCATCCAGCGTTCTCGTGATCAGCTCTTTTTCAGTCCGCTCCTGAATGGATTTAAGATCGGTACCTGGTCTGGAAGCCGGTATATTCTGATTTCGAAGCGCGGTTACCATATCGTCCGG
>CALDPJ010000136.1 GCA_937911795.1 uncultured Flavobacteriales bacterium
AATTCCTCGGGTACATATGAAGTCAACCTTCAAACCGTAGCAGGTTGTGATAGCGTTATCACTTTTGACCTTACATTCCATCCGATTTACGAAGAAACCATCGAGGCATCCATCTGTGACTCTCAGGTTTATACCATGCCCGATGGAAGCGAGGAGAACACTGGAGGGTTTTACACGTTTGATTTCAACACTGCCGAAGGTTGCGATAGTATTATTCATGTTGACCTGACAGTGCAGGAAACGGTAATTATCCCCGTGCAAGATTCATTCTGCGAAAACCAGAACTACACACTGCCGGACGGATCAGTAGTAAACACAGCCGGAACTTTTGATGTTGTAATCAGCTCTACAGGTGGATGTGACACATTATTTCAGGTTGAACTTGAGATTCATCCGACCTTTAACACAACTGTAGAAGCAGCCATCTGCAGCGGTGAGAATTACTTATTGCCGGATGGAAGTTCGGTAGGTAATGCCGGCATTTACCCTGTTACTTTTAGCTCTGTCGACGGATGTGACAGTATTGTTAATATTGATCTTGAAGTCTTTCCGGTTTTTGATATCACCTACACCGAAAACATTTGCAGCGGCGAATCTTTCACGTTGCCCGACGGAACAACAGTAAATCAAACCGGTCTTTATCCACAGGAATATACCTCGGTAAATGGTTGCGATAGCATTATCAACATCAACCTGATTGTTCGTCCCGAATACAATCTGGAATTGGTTTGGCATGTTTGCGACAATGACAATGCCCTTGATCCCCACGGAAATCCGGTGTCAGAAGATGTTGCTTTTGACCTTGAATACAGTACCGTGTATGGGTGCGATTCACTGGTGCATCTTCAGATTTATTACCACGAGGCATACACCGATACAACAGAAGTTAGTTTCTGCGACGGTGATCAGTTTGTAACCAGCGGCGGACAAATCATTACTTCGGGTGGGATTTTCAGCGACCACTTTCTGAATGCCGGTGGCTGTGACAGTATATTGATTTATGATGTTACAATAATGCCATCACCGGATTCAAAATACAAAGTATCGCAACCTTTTGCCAGTATATATGATGGTCCGGTACAGTTTTTTAATGAAAGTACCAACACCGATTCTTTGGAGTGGGATTTTGGAATATATGGTATCTCTCAACAAGAAAACCCGGTGATCGAATTCGGAGACGTTTCCGGCTTCTACCCCATCTGCCTTTCTACCTGGAATGAATCTGGTTGCAGCGATAAATATTGTTTCGAATATGAAGTGCGCGAAGATTTTGCGGTTTATATTCCAAATGCTTTTTCGCCCAATGGAGACGGCATCAACGATTTGTTTTATGTAGCCGGTAAAGACATCGATCCCGATCACTTTCGACTACAGATATTCAACCGGTCGGGAGAGCTGGTTTTCGAAACCGATGATCCGCTCGAAAAATGGGATGGCGGAAGCCAGGGCGATGAACATTACTCACAGGACAATGTCTATGTCTATCGTGTAGAAGTGAGAGCCGCTTCGGTTATCGATAGCCGCGAATTTGTAGGAAAAGTTACTTTGCTGCGATGATTGTCGTCAAATTGCACACACCGGGTTTCATCGGAAGATCAAGCCGTTAACACTTCATTTGCAAATGACATAGTAATTGATGATTTTCACGGGCAACCAAACCCCGTAGAAGGGGTCAGTGATGATTGAATGCCCAGTGTACCATTAACCAACTCTAATACCCTAAAGCCGGATGAGCCGAACTTTATTAAAATCTGTACTATTTACCATTTCGTTTTTCCTGATTTCCTGCTGTGGTACTTTTGCTCAATGCTTTTCGGGCATTCCATATCCGATCAATGATCCGTGCGTCCAAACTGTAATTGCCGTTGATCCTTTCTGCTGTGTAACCAGTTGGGACAGCGCCTGCCAGAATGCTTATGATAATTGTGATCCAGGAAGCGGAGGCGGGGGCGGACCTATCGTTGTTTCCAGTTCTACCTACAGCGTTGAGGAATTGGTAACAGACGTTCTACTCGGGTCTTGTGTTGAAGCATCCAATATTACGTGGTCCGGAGCAGATGCTGCCTTCGGAAATTTCAGCGGTGGTAATAGCCTTGGGTTTGCAGAAGGGATCATCATCAGCACCGGAAATGCAACTGGTGCCCCAGGACCTGAGACCATATTTTCCTCCACCAGTCACAGTAATCCTGGTGATCCGGAACTGGATAATCTGCTGAGCGGAATCACAACCAATGATGCCGCTATCATTGAATTTGATTTTGTGTCGCCTACAAATTTTGTCAGCTTCGAATACGTTTTTGCTTCCGAAGAATATGAAGATTTTACTTGTGATTTTGTCAATGATGCGTTTGGATTTTTTATCACCGGACCGGGTTATGCTCCTGGTACCAACGTTGCGCTTGTACCGGGAACAACAACTCCCGTTTCCATCAACAGCGTTAATCAAGGATATCCAAGTGGTTTTAGTTCAGAGGGGCCTTGTTTGGATATGGATCCCAATTATTCGGCCTACAGCATCTATTACAATGACAATATTTCTCCCGTTGGACAGGAAATCGCCTACGGAGGTTTTACAACAGTCTTCACGGTTGAACTCGATCTGGAGCCGTGTCAGACTTATCACATCAAACTGGCAATCGGCGATGGAGGTGACTGGAGCTACGATTCTGCTGTTTTTCTAAAAGCCGGAAGCTTTACCTCGGGTCTGGAAGTAGAAGTAGTACCCGGTACATCAAACGCAAGCGTAGATGCTCTGGAAGGATGCCAGGATGGATATTTCATGTTTATCAACCAGGGTCCTGCCATAACCGAACCTACTGTATTTAATTTCGACATCAGCGGAAGTGCTACCGTGGGTGACGATTACGCCCCGATAGACAATTATGTGACATTTGAGCCGGGTCAGGACACCGTAATAGTACATATTGAAGCCTTTTTGGATGGAATAACCGAAGGAACCGAGGATATCATTTTAACTTTCCCTGATATTTGTACCTGCGACGCGGCACCGGAAGCGGTTTTAAATATTCTTGACAACGATGCACTCACCGCAGAAATCAGTGAAAACATTTCAATCTGCACCGGGACAGAAGTTACTCTGGAAGTTCTTAACGCTACCGGAAGCGAATCGCAACCGTACTCCTATCTATGGAGCAATGGTGCTACCACTCCTTCCATCGACGTCGCACCTGTAACGACTACCACTTACACTGCGGATGTTACAGATGCATGTGGCGGACAAAATATTGAATTTGAAGTTACGGTAACCGTCTCCAACGAAATAACGGTTGATGCAGCAGTCGAAATATGCCTGGGTGACAGTTATGAAATGCCCGATGGAAGCAATGCCTTCGATTCAGGTCTCTATACTTTTGAATATGTTACTTCCCTTGGTTGCGATAGCATCATCAATGTTGATTTGTCGGTTGTAGATATTCCGGTGACCAATGTGCAAGTTGGTATATGTGACGGGGAATCCTATGAATTGCCGGATGGATCAGAGGTCAGTTTAGCAGGAACCTACGACGTAATGCTGGCTTCAGTATTGGGTTGCGATTCGCTCGTCTCCACCGAATTGGAAATATGGCCGATTTATGAAATCGACGAAGAAATAGCAATTTGTGAAGGTTCTTTCTATACACTTCCCGATGGTACCGATGTGAGCGTTGCAGGTATCCATACTGTCGAGTTGCAAACCATCAACGGCTGCGACAGCATCATTCATTTCGAGCTGGAGGTTAATCCAAATTATGAGATGACAGAAGGTGCTGCTATTTGTGGCGACGGCGGTTATGTACTGCCTGATGGGTCAATGGAATATACATCCGGAGAATATACCGTTACGCTCAATACGATCCACGGCTGTGACAGTGTTATTACAACCATTCTTGAAGTTCAGGATCTCATTACGATAGATTTGTCGGTGAATATTTGCGATAACGAAATCTACACTTTGCCGGATGGAACTTCAACCGGTGTGGCCGGCAACTATGAAGTAATGATTGGTAGCGACGATTGCGATACTCTTTATCTGGTCGAACTTGAAATATTTCCCACCTACAATTTTACACAAACCGATAGTATCTGTGCAGGAGAAAATTATGTCTTGTCCAATGGAAATATCGTTACTACCAGTGGAATCTACCAAGTTGTAAATCAATCCCAACACGGTTGCGACAGTATACAGATTTATGAACTGACTGTTTTACCCAAACCGATGGCCGGATACTCCGCAACACCAACTGTTGCCAGTATATATGACGGCCCCGTTTCTTTTCACAATCAAAGCACCGGAGCTACGCAATATGAATGGAATTTCGAAACGATTGGAAACTTTGATTCAGAACATCTCACCATCGACTTTGAAGGTGTCGCAGGAGAATATCCGCTTTGCCTTACAGTTATAAACGATTTTGGGTGTGTAGATCAATTGTGCAGAGTGTATGAAGTAAGAGAAAATTTTGTGGTTTATATTCCCACTGCATTTACCCCCAATGGAGATGGTATTAATGACTTGTTTTTTGTGGAAGGAAGAGATATTGACCCGAATAACTTTCTGTTGCAGGTATTCAATCGCAATGGAGAAATTGTTTTCGAGAGTACAGATCCGACGTTGAAATGGGATGGTGGTGAACCTGCACACGAGTATTACGCACAGAATGAAGTGTATGTCTATCGGGTGGTAATCGGTGCTTTGGCCAATTCAGAAACCAGAGAATTTACCGGTAATGTTACTGCAATTCGATAGTCGGATGTTATTCATTTCCGGTCTCAAGCATTCTGCACTTCGTTCGCATTGGAATGAAAAAATAATTAACTTCGCCGCTTAAAATTTGATAATGGCTAAGAAAAATTCAAACGATCCAATACTTGATGTTCAAGGCGCCTACAGTAAAAGCGAGGCATACATCGAATCCAATAAAAAGACACTCACTATAATTGCGATTGCAATTTTTGTTCTGTTTGCAGGATATTTTGGTTTTACCCGTTTGTATTTATTCCCTCAGGAAGAAGAAGCTTCTGAACTGATCTGGAAAGCAGAGTACTATTTTGAAAAAGATTCTCTGGATCTGGCGCTCTATGGTGATGGAAATCATTTTGGATTTCTTGAAATTTCCGAAAATTATGGCCTTACCCGCTACGGAACACTCGCCAATTACTATATCGGCTTGATTTACCTTCAGCAGGGAGAGTACGAAATGGCTATCCAGCACCTCAAGGATGGTCAGTTGGATGACGAAATTGCAGGTTCGATTGCAATCGGTGCCATTGGCGATTGTTATGTAGAGCTCGGTGATTATGAACAGGCTCTTGCCCATTTTAATAAAGCAGCCAATAATTCTGCGAATCAGTTCACCGCTCCGGTTTATATGAAAAAAGCTGCCTTTGTGCACGAAGAACTGGGGAATTATGATGAAGCACTTGAGCTTTACACCAACATCAAAAAGAAATATCCGAATTCTGCCGAAGCCGCTACCATCGATAAATATATCGCGCGGGCCGAAGCATTTGTGGGATAATTCACTTAGAAAAAATTCAAAAGCCTGCTCTGACGCAGGCTTTTTTTATGAACTCAAAATTCCGTTGAGATGGCTACTTCAGAAAAAAACCTTTCTTCATTCGATGCAGCGAATTTACCAGCGGCTGATAAGATGCGAATTGGAATCGTGGTATCAGAATGGAACCACGAAATCACCGGAAATCTTCTTAAAGGTGCTCGTGAAACGCTGTTGGATGCCGGGGTACCTGAAAAAAATATCATTGTTCATTATGTGCCTGGAAGTTTTGAGCTACCGCTCGCCGCACAGTGGTTGATTGAATCCGATCAGGTGGATGGCGTAATAGCGCTCGGCTCTGTGATTCAGGGTGAAACGCGGCATTTTGAATTTGTTTGCAACGCAGTAGCGCAAGGAATTCAACAGGTGAATATCAACTATAGCCTGCCCGTAATTTTTGGAGTGCTGACGGATGACAATAAGCAACAGGCCATTGATCGATCCGGCGGAAAACATGGCAACAAAGGAATTGAATGCGCTGTGGCTGTGATGAAAATGATTGCCTTGCACAAGAGCTTTGTCATGGAATAATTCCTTCGGCATCGTAGACTGGCAGCTTTTGTTATATCTTCGAAGCTCAACCCGATCGCATTCCGATCAAGTTGTCATGTCAGGCTTTGAAAAACCCTATTAAAAAGTTTATTTTCATCGGTATACCACTGTTGCTGGTTGTATACTTATTTGTTGAATTCAGAATTTCTGAGAATCGGTGGCAGGATATAATTTCTTCAGACGGGAAGGGATATTACCATTATCTGGTAGAATATTTCATTCCTGAAGCGCAGCAATACACCAAAAATGATCAGTCTTTTCTTACCGAAACCAATGGCCGTTATTACACTAAATATTCAGCAGGGACTGCCATCCTGTTAACTCCCTTTTTTCTGACAGCCTATACCTGGGCCCAACTCAGCGGTTATGACCTAACGGGTTACTCCTATCCTTTTCAATTGTTGGCCGGCATTGGTGGTTTAACCTATCTGATGATCGGTGCCATTGCACTTTTCCAACTGTTGAGAACATATCGGTTTTCTACATCCGTTACAGGGATTACTGTACTGGCCATAGTATTTGGTACGAATCTCTTGATCTATGGAATCGTAATGGGCACCATGTCCCATGTATATTCATTTGCGGCGGTCACGGGTTTTGCCCTGTTGCTTCGCAAATCATTCCTTTCGTTGCAAAGCCGATATCTGCTGGCAATGATGGTGTGTTTCGGGCTTCTGTTTCTTGTGCGGCCTTTCAACGCACTCGTTGTTCTGGCCATTCCTGCATTAATTGGAGATCTCCCCTCCTTGAAAAGCCGATTCATAACCCTACTTTCTGATCGCATCACGCTCCTCATTGGGAGCTTGTTCATAGTAGTACTCGTTTTACTACAACTGCTTTCATGGCGGCATCAATCCGGTGAATGGATTCTGTTCAGCTATCCGCATGAAGGATTTTACTTCACCGATCCGAAAATTCTTAATGTATTTTTCAGCTTCAATAAAGGCCTTTTCATATACACTCCGCTCGTTATTTTATGTCTTGCCGGAGTCTGGTACTGGTTTCAGAAATCCCAAAAAGCTGCACTCTATTTCATCGGATTTTTTGGGATAATTACCTATTTCATTTCCGCATGGTGGTGTTGGAATTATGCTTCAGGCTTCGGACTCAGACCGTATATTGATTTTTATGGAATTTTTGCCATTCCACTGGCCTATGTGCTGGAATTGAGAAAGTCGGGACTACGGCTTCTTTTCTCAGGCGCAGTTGTACTGTTGATATCTTTCAATATGCTGCAGAGTTTTCAGTACAGCAAATTAATAATGCAACACTCCAGCATGAACTGGGAGAAGTACAAATATATTTTTCTCAGAACATCAGCCGAATATTCCGATATTCTGGGTGGAAACTTTGATGTGGCCCCCTACTCCAAAAACGGTCTTCAACTGCTACACGTTTATCAACCACTGACTCCCGATGAAACACTGATCATTGAGGACGAATTTGCTTTGAGCACTACCATTTCCGCAAAAGATCTTCCCGCTTCCGGTGAACAGCTGCATTTAAAGATTTTCTTCGAAAAGAAAGACCGGCAAATCAACAGCTCTGAAGGTGTTCTGTTCGTTGCTCATATCACCTCGAAGAACGACAGTACCACACACTACAGCACTTTTAAAATAAATGATATTCCTGACAAACCTGTAGATAAATGGTTTACGCTGAATCATTCACTGAACATCCCTTGTCCGGGCGCCCATGAGCAGTTAAAATTGTATTTCTGGAACCGGAAATCCGGAAGATTTGAAATCAGAAATTACCGAACTGAAATCTATTCATAAGACCGCACGCTTACTGTTCCGGATTTCCATCTGCCGTCAATACTTAGGAAATTAAATTCATAATAAAGTTAAAGTATTGATCTAAATTATTAATTTAGAAAGCCTAACCAATAATTTTAACTGATATGAAAAAATTTCTACGCTTTTTATCGATGGCCACATTGCTGATCCTCCCCGGCTCTTTGCTGGCCCAGAACATCCTGGATGATTTTGACGATTACGAATTGGGAGCTGTCAGCCCTCAGGCAGACCACTGGATTACCTGGGGGGCAGGTGCAGATGATGCCAATGTGGTGGATGAAGAATTCTACAGCGCTCCGCATTCACTGCGCCTTGCAGAAGGAGGAGTTGAGGACGTACTTTTACTACTTGGCGCCAATCATAGTTCCGGAACGCACCGCGTCGGTTTCAGAATTATGGTTCCCGAAGGTAAAACCGGATTCTACAATCATCAACTATCCCAAACACCTGGTGTTGGGTGGAATGTGAATGTTCGGTTCAACCAGGGTGCCACAGCACCGGGAATTGCCAACATTACCGATGGAAATGAAGCTCCGCTTTCCACTTTCGAGTATACGGCCGGTGAATGGATGCTCATTGAACACGTCATAGATTTTGACACCGATGTAATGAACATGTACGTGAACAATCAACTGGTTTATACAATGCCTTATGCGTTCACGCTTGGTGCTATTAATTTTTACTCAATCGATGCAAATAACCTTTATTATGTAGATGACATTTTCTTTGGAGAAGTGGAAGAAGCGGAATGTGATCCCGGAGAAGAACTGATTATCTGCGACAATTTCGAAAGCTACCAGCTCGACAGTTATATGGCTTCAAATGCAGATCACTGGGATACGTGGTCCAGTACTCCCGGCGGAGCGGAAGACGCAATGGTTTCCAATGATTTCGCGAGCAGTGGATTGCATTCTATGGGAGTTTTTAATGGCGGAGTTCAGGATATGATTCTGCTACTAGGAGATCGTACCGAAGGAGAATACCGTCTGAAATGGGATATGTATATTCCGGACAGTGCTGCAGCGTATTACAATATTCAGCAGGATGGTGGAATCGGAGTGGCATGGGTGCTTGATGTGTTTTTCAATGAAACCGGAGATACTCCAGGTGTTGGTGAAATTGAAGGTTTACCGGGCACTTTTGAATATCCTGTAGATCAATGGTTCGAAGTTGAACATGATATCAATCTCGACAATAGTACACTCTCTTTGTGGATTAACGGAACTGAGGTGGCCAGCATTATTATTACCGAAACGGGAATTGGTGCGGCCAATTTCTTCTCGTTGAATGATCAGGTGACGACTTACATCGATGATGTCGAATTTGCATACCTGGGAACTTCAATCGGCCTTGCTGATCTGGAAGACAGTCCGTTTCAGCTTTATCCGAATCCCTCGAGCGACGTGCTGAATGTAAAATCATCTGTTACGGATCCTGTTGACCTTCAATTGCTGAACATAAACGGGCAACAAATAAGCTACGAAACGCTGAATGGCAACACGATTCATCAGATAGATGTCAGTAATCTCAGTCCCGGAGTTTATATGCTGCGACTGGTTTCCAACAAGTCGGAACATATCCACAAACTGGTGGTCAGATAAAGGTCTTTCCGGTTTTTCAAAAAGCAAAAGAGGCGCATCCGGTGGGTGCGCCTCTTTTTATTATCAAGATTCTAATACTAATTTACCTGTGCCCCGGCTTCCGCATTGCGTTGCATAAACAATTCAATCAGTTCTTCATCACTCAGATCGATGGTTTTTAGTCGCTCCTTGGATTGTTCGGCAAATTCATGTTCGGGAAATTTTTGAATCACGTCCTGATATGCCGATTTAGCCAGTTCAATTTCCTTCAGGTCATTATCGTAGGTAAAAGCAATCAGGAAATAGGTTTCGGCCTGTTTCTTAAATTCAGGATAATCGGAAAGAATTTTTTGATACATCTTCAGGGCGCGGCTATGTACACCCACTCCTCTTGCAATTCCGGCACCTTTGTACAAATAATCAGCACTGCGCTCATCGGCCGGATATGTATCGGTAAACTTAATGTACGACTGCAGTAGCTGGGCTGCCACTTCACGATCTACATTAACTTCCTGCCCGAATAAAATGTTTTCGAGAGAGTCGATTCTCGTCGCCATTTCTTCTTTTTCCTGCTGAACTTGCTGCTCTTCAGGAGATGTTCCGCCGCAGGCAGTCATTAATACCGCCACTGCAAAGATCATTGCATATTGAATTTTCATCTGATTTATTTGGTTTTTGCCGGATAACGCATGCGGTAGTCAACATCCGTTTTTCCTTTGGTTATATCGTTGAGCTTTCCGCGCAACATTCTTCTTCTGAGCGGAGAAATCCGGTCAGTAAATAAAGTGCCTTCAATATGATCGTACTCGTGCTGTATGATTCGCGCACGATATCCTTCGAATCTTTCTTCGTGCTGATTGAAATCCTCGTCCTGGTAACGAATCAGAATTTCCGGTTGGCGCATGACTTCCTCCCGAATGTTCGGAATGCTCAGGCAGCCTTCAATAAACCCCCAGGATTTGCCGCTTTCCTCAATGATTTCGGGGTTGATGAACACCTGTTTAAAGTCCTTCAGATCTTCAGCATCTTCCTCATCTTCGGCAAACGGAGCTCCATCTACTACAAACAACCGAATGGACTTTCCAACCTGTGGCGCGGCCAATCCAACACCACTTGCAGAATACATCGTTTCATACATATTGCTGATCAATTCCTTTAATCCTTCATAAGACGAATCAATCGCCTCGGCCTTTCGTTTTAAAATCAGATCTCCGTACGGAACAATGGGTAAAATCATGCACAAAATTTTTGCAAAATTACGATTTTCGAAAGGTATCTCTGCAAATAGTTAATTCCGCGGCTCAAAGCGGTAAACAACAGGTTGCTCAGTCGTTCGTTCATCAAATTTATTTAGTTCAGAAATAATTCGGCGCGCCCTTCTGTAAAGCCGTGAATAATCGAAACGGTAACCCGGCCACTCCTCCACCAAAATAGACTGATAATACTTTAGTTCACCAATGGTATTCAACTTCGTTACATTAAGATATTGTTCAGTTGAAAGCCTGCGGAGTTCGGATTTGTACGCGTTCAAAAATTCAGGATCATTGAATAAATTGAGATACATCGCCCGCCAGCGAATGTCTTCCACCACCGTCGTTTCATCACTCCAGGCCATAAACGGATCACCGCGAAATACCATTCCTCCACCGCTGAATCCATCGTTGCCCACCAATTCAAGCATGCCTGATGAAGCGTCGCTGACAAAACGGATATTGGTCCAGTGAAGCGCGCCATAGGCCTCCATTAAATCACATATGGCCAGCATTCGCGCAATTTTCTCCCGATTGAGCCAATGAATGATATCCGGATCAATGTCTCTGAAGTCTTTTATCTTTTGTTTAAAATCCTCGCTCCGCTCTTTGTTGAAACTATCGTCGCCGTACACATCTATACCTGCATCTTCAAAAGGATCTTTCCCCTCACTTTCCTGCTGTTGAGATTTCACATAACCCAAATCCTTGAACCGGCTGATTGAGTTGATGGTATCCCGCAAAATGTAATCTTCATCGAGCATGCGCTCTTCAAAAGCATATACTCCCAGACTGCGGCCGTTTAATGACAATGGCGTAAAACCGTATTCGGAACCTATAATTCCTTCCTGTTTCAGCACTTCGTGAAAAAGCCACTCATCCAAATAATTTCTGAGCCCCGGGTGATGCAGTGTGATGTAGCTCATCCCTCCGATTGTACCCTCATCCAGTTTAAACCGAAATGACCACTTATCACCGTGAAGATTGTACAGCTGATCTCCTTTGAGCGTGAGACTTCCGGAAACCACCGTATCCCCCCATTCCACTTCGGCACGCATCCAGTCTTCCTCGTCAACGTCGATATAACCAACGCGAAACGCCTCCTGTCGCTTTTCGTGCAGCCTTTCCATATCGGGCTCGCTGATCCGGATCTGCATCGTTTCGATGCGGCTGAACTCCGGGTAATAAACTTTCTCAAGGAATTCCAATTCAAAATTATCAAACCATACCGGGTCATCCGATTCGTTGATCAACTGAAAATAAATGGAAGAAGCACCGTGATTCGGAGGCAATTGAATAAGCAGCTCCCGCTTCTCCCAACCCCGTTGAGAATCGGCTGAAGTATTGGCTCTGCTTATTTCCCTGAATCCCTGCTCATCCTTCAGCAGAGCGATAATTGCTCCGCCATTGGTCTTTCCGGCAGTGCGGCACCAAACCGTTAGCAGATACTTTGCATCCGGTTCGGGCTGATCGTGTCGAAATTCCAGCACCACCTGATTTCCATCGCGGGCCAACAAACTAAATTCACCTTCGAATGCTACCGAATCAATTTCGCCGGAAGTTGCATAATGCTGATCTCCCAGGGTGATCCATAATGAGTCATTTTGAACCGTGGCATCCTCAAAACCGGTTGATACAGCATCGGGCCAGGAAATTATTCCGCAGCCACAGAAGCAAAAAATGCTGAGGAAAATTAAAATCCGGCTCATTTTACTTTGTCCTTAATTTCGAGGTAAGATTGCAATAAAATAGTTGCGCTGATTTCATCCACCAGTCCTTTATTCTGCCGCTGTTTCCGTCGAAGTCCGCTGTCAATCATCGTCTGAAAAGCCATTTTGGAAGTAAAACGCTCGTCCACCCGTATGACCGGTATTTTGGGAAAACGCTTTTCGAATGCACGTATAAACTGGTGTACCAACGGAGCTACTTCAGAAGGACGCCCCTGAAGATCAACCGGATCTCCCACCACTGCGGCAATCACATCGTATCTGGAGCAATAGTCTTTCAGCCAGACTAATAAATCTGCACTCGGAACCGTAGCCACACCGCTGGCAATCATCTGCAGATCGTCGGTGGCGGCGATTCCGGTTCGCTTCTTTCCATAGTCTATAGCTATAATGCGCGGCACAGTGCAAAGTAACGAAAGATTGAATATGCACCTTCATTCGCTGCATTCAAATATCTTTACACCCTAATCAAAAGTGACCATGCATTGTTATGCGAGAAATAATTGAAGCAGCCTGGGAAAATCGTGAATTACTGTCCGATTCCGAAACGCAAAATGCCATCTGCGAAGTCATCGATCAGATTGATCGCGGAACATTGCGCTGTGCGGAACCCACCAGCGATGGATGGAAGGTAAACGAATGGGTGAAGAAAGCCGTGGTTCTGTACTTCCCGATCCGGAAAATGGAAAGTATTGAAATCGGACCTTTCGAATTTCACGATAAAATGGATTTGAAACGCGGATATCGCGAAAAAGAAGTCCGCGTGGTGCCACATGCCATTGCACGCTATGGATCATACCTCGCTCCGGGTGTAATTATGATGCCTTCTTATGTAAACATCGGCGCTTATGTAGACAGCGGGACAATGATCGATACCTGGGCAACGGTGGGTTCCTGTGCACAA
>CALDPJ010000137.1 GCA_937911795.1 uncultured Flavobacteriales bacterium
AAATTTGGAGGAAAACTGGATTCGGAAGGTTCACATCTCCATAAAGAAATGAACCTGATCGAGCAGGCGCGGCACCTGTGTGAGCGCGATCAGCATTATACCGCTGATAAGAATTTAAGATTCCCAGCTATTCTCCTGGGTGCGGCGGAGCCATTTTGAAGCGCCTTGTGACGAATCCGAAGAATCCATGTGGGTGAAAATAGAGATTTTTCGGGTGCTGTATCTCCTGCTCGAAACGAAATTAAATCACATCAAAAAGCTACGGATGTGAAATTATAACCCGTTTCTGAAAAACGTCATTTTCTGTTGAAACATCGACAATATAAATACCCGAAGCAAAATCATCTAGGGGGATGGAAAGCTGGTCGGCAAATTTTTGAAGACCCTGTGTGCGGTTCAGAACTACTCTTCCTGCTGCGTCAAGAATTCTAATTTGCCGGAATTCACTATCGTTGGGCAACTTAATGTTTAATTGATGGTTGGCAGGGTTTGGCCATAATACGATTTCATTGAGTGGTTCCTGTACAGGGAAAATTTCGTCACAAATTCCTGCCGGATATTCCGACGGATGAACTGACAGGTGGGAGATCAAATAGTTTAACATATAACACGGACGTTGATATGCAAAATCACGCATTATCTGCACAGATTCTTCCCACACTTGATAGGAAGAGGGATATTGCCATCGTCGGATATGTTCTTCCATTACCGGTGCAAACATTGTAGTAACACTATCAATTATGTTTACAATGCTTTCAGGTTTAAAAATTGTGTTCATCAATTCAAGAAACCGTTGATAGTACAATTCTTTGAATTGGGCATTTCGCATAAGGTTTTTGAACAAAAAAACGGAAATTTCGCTGTGGTAGTAAGTGCCAGCGGCAACAAGTGAAGGTTCAATCGGATCATAATCGGAAGTTTCAAATGCTCCATCGCTGTCGTAATTAATCCACTGCCACTTCGTCTGAGGATTGGTTGACCGCCAGAAGGAATTGTTGTTGCCGGGCCAGTCGTGAACGGCGATATATTGTTTCAGAATATAATAGTCTATAATACTGTGGATATCCAGTTCGCCCGCCGCGGTTTCATAGTTCAGATCATAAGCCATGTCGGCACCTTCAATAAAATCAACAAGATCCTGATATCCGGCCATACTGCCTTCTGAAGCTTCCATCCAATTTTCAATCAGATCAACTTCATCCGGATCTGCATCTGAGGTATATTCCAGAAAATACTTATCAATTCGTTCGCGGATGTGGTGAATCCCCCAGAATTCTCCATTAATAAAAAGTACTGCCGGCCGGAACTCCTGTTTTAATACGTGCAGTGAATCGCTGATAATAGAGCTGACTGCATCGGCACAATAATTTGAAGCATAATTATTTCCGCTTGGGCGGAGTATTATCCTGCGGTACTTTTCCAGGGGTTTCCAGGGGAAAAAAGGATAATCAAAATATTTGCGGCCATACTGATTCCTCGCGTACAAGCGTAATGATTTCACCGAGAGTTGTCGCGTACCTCCTCCATGAATGCGGACCCCCACACCCTGACTCAGGCTCAGATCGCCATTTCCTTCGAAAAACTCAAGGTGGGCCGGTCTTTCCCATTCTTTGCCCTTCATGTTATAATTTCCATATCCCCAGTCTATGGGCATTTCAGGACTGTTATCATGCGTTTGACCAGGGACATAGATACCGGTCTCATAACTGAAAAGATGAAGAGAATCGATGGACAGCGAAACGATCGGCAAACCATTGTACCGGTCGTTCATTTCAGTGTGCACAAAATAGGAGCTCGTGCGCGTTTTGGTTACCGGCTGATTATTAACAAATCCCCTGGCTTTTATTACTGTGGCTTTAAATACAGTATCTGCAGGCGGCTTCCATCCGGCTGAAACATATGTCTCAGGTGTGTTTGTAGGAATTGTCGAAATACCATTGGGCACCATAGCGTTATCGTTAATGGTAATGGCACCGCTATACGCTGCATCTGTCCAAGTCGGCTCTTTGCCATTGAAGGTATAGTGTATGGTGGCATCCGGATGGGTACAAGTCAAATTCAGCAAGAAATTTTCAGTATAAAACCCAGGTGGTGATGAAAAAAATATGGTATCGGTAGGTGGCACATAAATTTCACCAAGGGAATTAGGTAGATTTGGCGTGGGGCCACTATATGTTTCAAACACCTCAGCTCCATCGGGAAACCGGCCATAACTTAAATCAGTTTCCAATTCAACTGGCGGCCAATAATCCAGCACATTTCCATCAGCATCAGAAAAAATGATGATCTCACCGTCTGAATCTATTTTAAAATTGGTATGCAGGTGCGAGCCGGAAGTGCGGTCTTTTCCTGAAGCGTATATAACTATGGTAGATTGACCATCGATCCATACCTCTGGAAACGCCCATTTTGTGGGTTCCGCCAGGTTATCAGAAATCGAGAAACCACCAACATTAACCGGCTCATCTCCGGAATTATACAACTCAATCCAATCTGAATAATCCCCGTCTTCGTCCTGAAGAATAGTGGCATTGGAGGACATGATTTCATTGAGGACTACTTCCTGAGCAAATACCCGTTCAACTGTAAAAAAGCAGAAAAGGCAAATATAAAAACCTATCGATAGCGCCTGACACATATACAGATATCTACGTG
>CALDPJ010000138.1 GCA_937911795.1 uncultured Flavobacteriales bacterium
GTAGCGGTTAAGTTTTGAGGAGTTTCTTTCCGGGATTCACTCATCCAGCATCTTCAACAGCTTCCATTCATCCCATTGGTATTGTTTCACGCAGGGCCTTCGGCCCGCAAAGTGCGCAAAGGTCATAGCATAAAAGATCTCTTGCGTCCATTGCGCCTTCTCTGCGTTCGTAGCGGTTAAGTTTTGAGGAGTTTCTTTCCGGGATTCACTCATCCAGCATCTTCCTCAGCTTCTTTTCTTCCCACTCGGGGCCGAAAAGTTTTGGGAGGATAAACACCGCAATGAAGTGCGCGAGCAATCCGAGTGACCAGCCCAACAAAGGCCAGTAAAACCACCACAAACCGGGAGTCGTGAAATAATTCAATCCGAAAATCAACACGTTGATGAATCCGAAAAAGAAAAGGTGGCTGTAAAATCCTTTCAGCGCTTCGACCTTGGATTTGGCCTTGCGGTATCTTTCGTCGCGTTCCTTTTCAACGGGGTGCATCATAACCTTTAAGGATTGATGGTGAGGGTCGGAGTGGTAACATTGTTGCTCCAGTTTCCGGCCCGATCTACCATTTGCACGGTAAAAGTAACGGTTTCTGAGCTTCCCGTTTGATTCAGCAACACCACATTTTCGATCACGACATTCAAAGTCCCCTGAATCGGAACCTCCACTCCCTCAGGACTCAATGGCGGAACATGAAAAGTAAAGAGGATATCATCCCGATTATCGGTAACAAAAACAACCGAAGAGTCGGCGTTCGCGTAACCGATATCTCCGTCTCCATCGATGTAATTCACCTTCAACACCACATCGTCAAATTCATTGTAATCCGTAGCCATAGAACCAAGCGTAATGGCCGGAACTTCACTTACCGGAGGTGCAGGATCGCCTTCTGTGCGGGTTTCTTTTTCGCAGCCTGCCCACCCCAGAATGACTGTCAATAAAATAGAAAACCGGAGGATTGATTTCATTCTACAACAAAAGATAAATAGGTCTGCCAGTAATACTGGGTTCCGGTTTCGGGAAATTCGGTTGGTTCATCCTGTATCGCTCCCTGCAGATAAACACGCATATAGTATATCGTACCGGGCTCATAATCGGCAGTATTGATTGTATAATTATGGTAATATGGAAGTTCGATTGCAAACAGAGTTGGACCTGCCGGCAGAAATCCCACCGACATATTTTCTTCCGGAACTCCGCTGAAATTATACATGGAATCAGAAATCTTAATCTTGTTGTATCCCAATGGCATCGGGAGAACAAATACTCCGTTTGCATCATAATCCACGGCTCCAAACCAAAGGCTGACGGTAGTATTAGCTGGTAGAGACATCGGTTCAAGAATGTTGGCCCGGGCAGTATCCAACCGGATTCCATTCACATCGTTTTCAAAAGCCAGCATTCCGTAGAACTGCGGTTCGGGCGAAGCCTGATTCGGCAGATTACCAAAGGGATCCGGCGCTCCGTTCAGAATCCATTCGCGGATGTTGTCGACCTGTTCTTCGGGCAATGCCTGATCGTACAACGGCATCCGACCCAGTTCCTCATCGTTGGTCGTCACGCGGTAGTGCAACCAGCTGCCATCCGGATCTCCCGGTGATACTCGGTGACTGAAAGCCCAGGTAGTATCGGTTCCGACAATAGATTCAATAATATTCTTAGTCGGAGCCTGATAAACGAGCGTATTGTACGCGCTGAACAAAGTGCGGTAATCGGGTTCGAACGAACCGTGGTGGCAGGCTCCGTCGTTCGATCCGCATTTTACCGAGAGGATGTTGTTGTAGATCCCCAGAAACGATTCCGGATCAATATTCAACGGTTCCGGGCCATTGCTATCGTTGATTCCTGTGAAGGGGTTTTCAAATTGAGGAACTTCGGGTTCTTCGTGCAGATTTTCATGCTTGCACGCTGAAAACGTCAGCATCAAACCGGTCAGAATTCCGAAAGCTATTTTCAGGTGACGGGTCATTTATACAAAAGCCTGTTGAAGGATTTGACCGTCGAGACCCATTCCGCTTACCGGTCCATTGAACCCGAGAATGTGTGCAATGGTGGGGACAATATCTACCGATTCGCCCACCGGGCTGTTGGTCGTTCCGACGACTGCTCCCTGATTCACAATTCCGGGAGGTCCGACGATCAGTGAAAAGATCTCGCGCGAGCTGTCGTCACCGGTATGGTCGAGCGCCTGCAGACCGTTTGCATCGTACAGACCGTTTCCGTTGAGGTTTCTGCCGTGCTCGGGCATGCAGATCATGATCGTGTTTCCGCTCATCACCGGGTCGCTCTGGATTTTATCCCACAGCCAACCTACTCCGTAGTCTGCTTTATGCAATGTTTGGATGTAGCTCGTAAAATCGGTGTGACAGATATCGGAGTTGAACGTGTTCACAACCGTAAGTTCGGGCTTGAAGGCATCGATTACTTTCCATGCGGCCGCGATGTTCACCAGATCGCCGGTGAGTTGATTGGTTCCTATTCCATCGGGTAATGGAAATTCCACGGGATTGCTTCCGTTAGCGATAGATGTGATAAATTCCTTAATCTCTTCACGGTCACTTCTGGTATTTATTACACCCGGAAGATCATTGGCTGTCAGATCAAAATTATTGTTCAGGAAGTTTTTAGCAGTCTCAAAACGATTTACATCATCCGGTTGAAAGCTGTTGGCTGTATTGAAATAGTTCAATCCGGTTTGACCAAAAACAGTAGCGGGATTGATATAATTCGCTCCATACATGGCTCCGTATTGTGGATGGCGACTGTAATTAAGCGATGGGTAAGGGCCCAATCCTTCGGAAATCCACCACGCTTTTTTGGCGCTGAATAAATCGCTGTGCTTGCGGTAGTATTCGAATACCGTTGGCGAATCGGGGTTAATATTGAGATTCAAACCTGTAGCGGTGTATTTTCCGGTCATGGCTACCGTATGGCCATTGTAATGACCGGTCGGGCCGCTGTTGTAGCGCATTTCGGGAAACAACGTTCCCTGCGATTGCAACGATTGACCGAGTATCGGGTTCCACGGGTTGTACACGAGGTTTGTGGTTGGCGGCGCACCGGTGAGCATGTTGGGCAGAATGTTTCCCGAAGATGCCAGACCTTGCCCCTGGAGATAACTTTTATTCACTGTTTCAATGTTGCGCAAACCACCCGCGAAAAGTACAAACACCACGTGATCTACGAGCCGCGGTTCGTTCTGGGCAAACAGCCTTCCCGAGGGAAGCACATACGGAGCGATCAGCGTTCCGGCAGTAGCCAGACCGGCTCTGCGCACAAATTGTCGGCGGTTGATTTTGCTCATTAGTAGAAGTAGTATTCGTTCGACAGGACAAATGCGGTATAGATCACCTCAACGGTAATTTCCGGATCTTCTTCGATCAGGTTGACGAGATAAATCTTTTCGTAAGGCGTGGGATTCCGTTTGTAAAACCGCACGTAAGTTTCAGTCGCAAAGGTTTCCGGATCGCTCTGCATTTCTGCATCGGTGGGTAATTCAAGTGTCGGATTATTGAGATAGTGGCTAAGGATTAGTTCGTTTACCATTCCCTTGTCACCAATGGCAGTGCTGAGCAGCGAAAGATTGTTGAGTACGTTGTTTGGAATCCGCTCGTTGAACAAATCTCCATACAGAATAGAAATATATTGAACCGGTGTTTTCTGACGGGTTTTTTCTGCGTTCGAGCTGTAGATCACCTGAGGCGTAATTCCATAAATCGGGTAGTCGAAGGTGACTTCCTCCTTCTCTACCTTTTTACAGGATCCGGCCAGAATGGCGAGCGCTATGAACCACAAACTAAAAAGCCGCATACTCATCGCTGATTAAGATACTTTTCTGAAACGCCTGAAATCCTTCCGACTCGAGCAACTCAGCACCTTCCTGTTCCTCAATAGGAATTGGTTGACGCGTGAGCAATCGCTGGTATTGTTCGTACACCCGGCCGAGGTAAAATTCTTCGGTGTGCGTGACGATTTCTACAAAATCTGCTTTGCTGTTGCCGGTTTCCTGGAGGATCACCACCGACAATCCGTCGACCATACTCACGCCTGCAATCAATTCATTGTTCGTTGGGTAGCGACCAAACAGGTTTTCGAAACAGGCAATCACCATGTTTTCGCTGCCCATGTTGATTTCATCGTAGATGGTGTTGTAGCAAAACCGCCGGTAAAACTCATTGATAGAAATGTTTCCGGTCTGAAACTCAACGTCTGCTTCGACAAGCAACTGCAGTTTGAACATTTCGAGTTCAATGACCTGTGCCAATTGTATCTCTCCCTGGTCGTAATAAAGCTGAATGGCGTAAGCGTAAAGATCAATTTGATCTTGTAGTTCGGCGCGTGAAACTCCGTTAAGAAATTGTACCGAAGTATAGTTGAAAATATTAACGGCATATTCTTCGTCTTCCATCAATTCAGTGATCAATGTTTCGCGTGATTCGACGCTCAATTCATTGTCCTGAAGGAAATCAACTTTCTCCTGAAGCACTTCAACGGGTGGTTGTTCTCCGAGCAGATCGATGTACAACCTGCTTACATAATTCTGCACCTGCAGGGTGGTGACTCCGCTGTAATCGGGCGGGTCGTTTCCGTCAATCAGGTAGGGTTCGTGGACTTCGGTGATTTCTGTTTTGGTGCAGGCAACAGAGAAAACTATTGCGGTTCCCAGCAAGAAAAATTTCGATATCCGGAGAATCTGATTCAAAAGGTAGTTGGTTGAGACTGCCAAGTTAGTGGAAAATTATTTTCATCCAATGCGCTGCGCAACAAGTAACCTCCCGCATCTAACAGTTTACACCGCTCCGCCACGAATCTCATCCACCACCTCCGGATCCAGCACCAGGCGCGTCGCCGCTGCGCGGTCGCCTTCGGGATCACCGGCAGGATGGGCGAGCGCGAGCAGCGCCTGCGGCGC
>CALDPJ010000139.1 GCA_937911795.1 uncultured Flavobacteriales bacterium
AGGCCCGACGGTAATCGAACCCTTTGAGGAAAACGTAAAGTATTTTGCCGACCACCTGGGTGACAAGTTCTTCATTCGTACAAATTACCAGGCGAAGAATTTCCGATTGGTGGAAGCTCCGGTATCTCGACCCGGGCGCGCCAACTGGAAAGATGTTATTCCGAACCGTGATGACATCTTTCTCGAACGCACAAAATTGTTCAAAGATTATCTGGTGCTGCAGGAGTCCAGTAAAGGCCTCGACCGGCTCCGCGTCATACGCTGGCGCGATAAATCGGAATACTTTATTGAATTCGATGAGCCGGCTTACATGGCAAGCCTCGGCTACAATCCGGAAGTTAATACGGATGTAGTACGGTACACCTATCAATCAATGACCACTCCGACTACCACCTACGATTATAACCTTACGTCACGCGATGGCAAGTTAATGAAACAGCAGGAGGTGCTGGGTGGATCTTCAAGCGCCGACTATGCCACGGAACGCCTGATGGCCAAAGCCCGCGACGGGAAGGAGATTCCCATATCAGTCGTCTATCGAAAGGACAAGTTCAGGAAAGACGGAACCAACCCATGCCTCCAGTATGCGTATGGTTCCTATGGGCATAGCACAGATCCGTACTTCCGAACTACCATTTTAAGTTTGCTTGACCGGGGATTTGTTTTTGCCCTGGCACACATTCGCGGGGGACAGGAAATGGGCAGAAGTTGGTATGAAGACGGAAAGTTGCTGACAAAAATGAACACCTTCACCGACTTTATAAATTGCGGGGAATTCCTCATCAATGAAAAATATTGCGCTCCGGATCAGTTGTATGCAATGGGTGGAAGCGCCGGCGGATTACTGATGGGAGCCGTGATGAATATGGAACCCGAACTATGGGCCGGAGTCATTGCAGCAGTTCCTTTTGTGGATGTGGTATCGACCATGCTCGACGAAACCATTCCGCTGACAACCGGTGAATACGATGAATGGGGAAATCCAAATGAAGAAGAATATTACCACTACATGAAGTCCTATTCTCCTTATGATAATGTTCGGGAAGCGCAGTATCCGAATGTTCTGGTAACAACGGGATATTGGGATTCGCAGGTACAATACTGGGAACCGGCAAAATGGGTGGCACGACTGCGGACCAAAAACCAGAGCGATAATCTTATCCTGCTGCACACGAATATGGAAGCCGGTCACGGCGGAGCATCAGGCAGATATCAACAATATAAGGAGATAGCGCTGGAGTACGCCTTTTTATTGAAGTTGGCCGGAAAGGATTCGGAGTTATAATCAGATTCCTACAGCAATTTCTGCAATGTTGGCCGAAGAAGCTCCGAAAAAGCCCAGGGCCTGACCTTCTTTACCGATAAACTTCATGTTGCCGATTAAGGGCGCCGGAGGGGTATCAAACGGACTTCCGACAAATGCGGTCTGGAATTGCAATAACGAGAGGTAATCAAATGCGCTTTCGTTGATTCGGCACTGCACAAGCCGTACTACTTCGCCTTCGCGATATTGTTGTCCGGTCGCGTCATATTCGGGCAAAAATGCGCCGTCTACCAGTTGATCGCTGGCAACAATTAAATCCTGCGGAGAATTCTGGTATTCTCCGTCTACAAAAACAAACCACCGGTAAAAGTCACCCTGGCCAGGAAATTCGAAGGTAGATATGTATACAGCGTAAATGGCAAGGCTATCCTGAAACGACGGATCCTCCTCCTTCCAGAAAATGTCAAGAATGGGCGGCGCTTCCATCACCCATTGAATATCGCTCATTACCGCATCGAAACCCGGAGCATGAACTTCGAGCTGATAACCTTTCCCGATCTCAGCGGGAGCCGGAAATTCATACAAACCCGGATTTTCTGAGTCTTCTGCCAGTTGTTCAGATGATTCCAGCGTTTCACCAACATAGGTGTGAATGACCACAGTAGCGTCAGAAACTCTTGGTGTTGGTGCGTCTTCAAAATAGGGCGCAGTCGTGGAAAGTTTCACAAAATGGCTCGTGTCTTCGTCGGTGTACCAGCCATCAACTACCAATTGAACATCTCCTTCCGGAACATCCAGATCAATGACTTTTTCACAGGAGAAAAACAGCGTACAGAGAATGGCTGCTATGGCGAATTTTTTTATCGACATCAGAAGTTGAAGTTATAGGTTATTCCCGGGATGATGGAGCCGAAAATGGTGAGCTGCACGGCTTCGGTCTGTTGAGGATTGTCTTCGTTTTGCCTGAAATAAATGCTGTATGGATTTTTCCTGTTGTACACGTTGTACAATGAAAATACCCAGGAGGATTGCCAGTCGGCCGGTTTCTTAAAAAAGAAGAATATTTTATTGGCTTTATCTTTTGGCTTGGTATAGGTAACCGAGAGATCCAACCGGTGATAGTTGGGAGTGCGTGCGCCGTTTCGGTTGCTGTAGTTGGGCACAATGATGCCGTCAAATTCATATCGGCCATCGGGATAAGTGATGGGGCGGCCGGTCATAAAGCTAAAATTGGCCGATGCATTCCAGCGGTCGTTGATGTCGTACGAAAGCACAGCGGTAAGGTCGTGGGTTTTGTCCCAGTTTGATGGAAAGGGATCATCGTTGTTGATGCCTTTAATGGTGCGTTCGGTGCGGGAGAGCGTGTAGCTGAGCCAGCCGGTTAACCTCCCGGTAGATTTTTTAAACATCACCTCCAGACCATAGGCCAGTCCTGAACCTGATAAAATCTGTGTTTCCAGTTTATCGCTCAGCAACAGTTCTGCGCCATCACGATAGTCGATGATGTCGTAAAATCGTTTATAGTATCCCTCTGCGGAAAACTCATAGGTGTTGTTTGCGAAATTCCTGAAATAACCCAGCGCTACCTGATCTACCGATGATGGTTCGATGTATGAATCACTTGGTGCCCAAACATCAATAGGCGTTGCAGCGGTTGTGTTGGAAATCAGGTGGATGTATTGCCGGGTCCGGTTGTAACTGGCTTTTACCGAATGGCGGTTGCTGATCATATAGTTCAACGACAACCGGGGCTCGAATCCTTCCCATCCGGCATGTGTTCGGATGATGTCTCCGCCCGAATAGAAGGTCGTGTCGGTGATGTTCTCTTCCTGATACGGTAGACCTTCGGCATACTGATATACAGTCTGTTCTCCGTAGTTCACAAAAAAGGAATAGCGAAGACCGTATTGCACCGTGAAATTGTCGGATATGCTTTGCTCATTGCTCAGGTAAATGGCAGGCTCAATGGCTCTTTTTCGCGCCACGCTGATTTCCTGAAACATTGATTCATCGTTCAATGGCTCGGTTGCGCCGGGATCGAAGGCATAAAAGAGGGCGTTCACACCAAATTCAATCGTATTGTTTGGATTGGGATAGTAACTAAAATCCATTTTCGCATTGAAGTTCTGAATGGCGCTCTTCCACTCAAAAGCCTGAAGACCTTCCGGAACTCCCAGTGAATAACTGTACTTGCTGTATACCACGGTGGTGTTGAGAAAGAGTTTGCTGTTGAACAGGTGATTCCACCGGAGCGATCCGGTTCCGTTTCCCCAGCGCCCCTTAAACTGGTTGTTGAAATTCATAACATCATCGCCGAAATATCCGGAGAGGAAAAGCCGGTCGCGCTCGCCGATTTTGTAGTTCACCTTCGCGTTGAGGTCATAGAAAAAAACCGATGTTCCTTTCAAATCCTCGAACAGCGGGAAGAACAGATCGATGTACGATCGGCGCCCCGAAATCATAAAAGAAGCCTTGTCTTTTACTATCGGTCCTTCCAACATAAGCCGGCTCGAAATGAGCCCCAATCCTGCCGATCCGTGGAATTTTTTCATATTTCCTTCAATCTGCCGCACATCCAGCACGCTTGATAAACGACCGCCGTATTTGGCCGGTATTCCTCCTTTGTACAGTTTAAAATCTTTAACGGCATCTGCGTTGAAAACAGAGAAGAATCCGAACAAATGAGAAGAATTGAAAACCGGAGCTTCATCCAGCAATATCAGGTTCTGATCAACATTTCCGCCACGCACATTAAAACCCATTGCTCCTTCGCCCACCGTGCTCACCCCCGGCAATAATTGAAGTGTTCTGATAACATCCACCTCGCCCATAAACTGAGGCACTTTGCGTATGGTTTTAATGTCGAGCTTTTCGACGCTCATTTCAATACTGCGGACATTTTCGTCGGGTCGGTCGGTGGTGATTTCTACTTCAGTCAATTGAACATCACCGGGGGCAAATTCGATATTGATGGTTTGATCAGCATCCAGCTCTATCTGTCGCGAAATGGTTTTGTAGCCTATAAAAGAATAGGTCAGGGTGTATGTGCCGGCCGGCATTGACAGTGAATAGAAACCATACAGATTGGAGGTTGTGCCGCGCTCAATTTCCGGAACGTATAATGCCGCACCGATTAATCCTTCTCCGTTGGATTCATCTGTAAGATAACCGCTGATGGTATAATTCTGTGCCACCACATTTTGCACAAGCAGTAAAAAGAAAATCAGCGCAACCGCAGGTTTCATATAAATTTCTTTAGGAGCAGCAAAAGTGGAGCAAATATAACTGTCCTGCAAAAGTTTATGAGGAACGTTGAAGGAGATTGATAAATGGCGGTTCTTGTAAAACGCTGAAGGAAAGAGAAAGTGGTCATTTGCTTCGTTCCTCAAAGCGATTCCACTCCTATTATTTCGTCGGGGTTGATTTCCAGTGCAAGTCTGTGTGCCCGGTCCAGTTGCTGCAATTTCAGCGCTTGACGATACGCGCTGTGCTCTCTTTGGCTGGCAAAATAAAGCTTGTTTTGGTCGCGGTCATTTTCCCACAAAACGCCAAAAACCTCTTTGCCCGAGCGTAGCCGAAAACGGCAATGTTGGTGAAAATAAAGTGATAAATCGTTTTTGGTCATGGCGCTAACTCTTCACTCAAGATAAGGAGTTCTTGCCAAAATGGATGCAGGTATTTTTCAACAATCGGCAAAAAAAAGTGTGCCGGTAAACAGAAATTATTTTTTGGGCCGCTTGTATACCGGAACCGTAGAACAGGGTTCGCCATACATGAGGCTACCGACGACAGGTTGTAATTTATTCACCAATTCAACAAAAGCCGATGCGGGAATTTTAACGTCTCCGCATCCCTTCACCACCACCCGGGCATTGGTATA
The DNA here is from genome assembly GCA_937911795.1 of uncultured Flavobacteriales bacterium. GTDB lineage: Bacteria > Bacteroidota > Bacteroidia > Flavobacteriales_D > SKUL01 > SKUL01. Next base: position 5,145 of record CALDPJ010000139.1, read on the forward strand.
CTGAGATACATCCAACTGGTGAATGGCTTCGTGGAGCAGGAGGGTTTCCAGTTCTGCTGGTGAGGCAACAACCGTGCGGCGGGCGTAAGGAGCCAGGGCAGAAGCAATCAGCATGTACGCCCAATCCTGAACAATGGCGTCTTCAGAACAATATACCGCTACGAATTTATGCTGATACTGGCTCCAGTCATTGGTTTTGACGAACTCACGGAAATCTTTTTCCTTCAGCACCAAACCTTGCCACAGGACGTCTTTAAGATCTATAGCTGCGCGCTCTCCTTTTGGTGAAAGATCGGCGAGATCTAACGAGACCAGACCGCTGGCAGCAACTTTATTTACAATCGTTTCGCTCATATTACAGAAATCCGAGTTCTAATTGTGCTTCTTCGCTCATCATGTCTTTGTTCCACGGCGGATCGAAGACTATTTCAACCTTGGCTGAAGCGATACCATCGATTCCCGCCACCTTTTGCTCAACTTCCTGCGGCAGCGACTCGGCCACCGGGCAATTTGGTGAGGTCAGCGTCATCAGTATGGCAACGTGAAGATCGTCCTGAATGGTGATTTCGTAGATCAACCCGAGCTCATATACATCAACGGGAATTTCAGGATCATATATTGATTTCAACACAGAAATAACCTTATTCTCGAGCACTTGTTTTTCCTGCAGTTCCATATCAGTTCGTTTGCGTGTCTTTGGCCCGGAATGCAAGGGCGTAAATTTTCATTTGTTTGATCATTGCCAGCAATCCATTGCTGCGGGTAGGAGAGAGGTGTTCTTTGAGGCCAATCCGATCGATAAAATACAGTTCACAATCCAGTATGCTTTCAGGGGTGTGGCCGTTCAGAACCCGCACAAGCGTAGCAATAATTCCTTTGGTGATGATCGCATCACTGTCGGCAGCATAGAAAACCTTTCCGTCTTTTAACGAGGCATTCAGCCAAACCTGCGACTGGCAGCCGCGAATCAGGTATTCATCTTTTTTCTCTCCAGGGTTGATCAACGGAAGCTCCTTACCCAGTCCGATCAGATGGTCGTATTTGTCCATCCAATCTTCGAGCATCGAGAATTCTTCGGTTACCTCTTCCTGAAGCTGGTTGATGTGTTCGATATCGTTAGTGCTGCTCATTTTCTCAGGTTATGACAGCATTTTCTGTGCTTTTCGAATGCTTTTAATCAGAACATCTACTTCTTTAAAAGTGTTGTAGGCAACAAGCGATACCCGTACAGTTCCGGAAATACCGCAACGATCCATCAGCGGCTGTGTACAATGGTGACCGGTGCGCAATGCAATTCCCATTTTATCTAGCAGCACGCCCAGATCGTAGTGATGAATTCCTTCGAGATTAAATGCGATGATATTGGCTTTTTCTGAAGCCGTACCGAGCGGTGAATAACCTTCGAGGGTGTTCAATGCTGCTTCGGCATATTCCAGCAGCTCTTTTTCATAGTTGGCCAGATTAGCCAGCCCCGTTTTTTCCATCCAATCAATGGCAGCACCCAAGCCTATAATTCCGGCAATGTTGGGAGTGCCGGCTTCATATTTAAACGGAAGTGTATTGTAGGTGGTGTGTTCAAACGTAACGTTATCAATCATCTCTCCTCCACCTTGATACGGGGGCAATGAAGCGAGCAATTCATATTTCCCATACAGCACACCAATACCAGTTGGGCCGTACATTTTGTGTCCCGAAAAAGCATAAAAATCACAGCCCATTTCAGCCATATTCAACGGGGTGTGTGCTACGGCCTGCGCTCCATCGATTAGCGTGAGGGCTCCTACTTCGTGAGCAAGATCAATAGCTTCTTTAACCGGATTGATGGTGCCGAGGGAATTCGATACATGCACCATCGACACCATTTTTGTGCGTTTGCTCAGAAGTGTGCGGAAACTATCCATATCCAGCTCACCATTGTCATTCACGCGCGCAACTTTCAACACTGCTCCGCTTCGTTCACAGGCCAGCTGCCACGGAACAATATTCGAGTGGTGTTCCATTTCGGTGATGAGAATTTCATCGCCTGGTTTAAGCAAACTTTGCGAAAGCACGGCACTCACGAGATTTATAGAAGCCGTCGTTCCGGTTGTGAAAATGATTTCTTCCTCGCGATGTGCACCAATAAATTTCGCAACTTTTCTTCTGACGTCTTCTCCGGCAGTTGTAGCTTTCTGACTCAGGTGATGCACACCTCGATGTACGTTGCTGTTGTACGTTTCGTAGTATTCAGAAATGGCATTAATGACACTCTGCGGTTTTTGTGTTGTTGCCGCATTATCAAAATACACCAGATCATTTCCGTTCACCTGCTGTGTCAAAATCGGAAACTGTTTGCGGATTTTTTCCGCAAATTCGGTCAGTTGCTCAGAATGTTTCACAGCAGTATCCATCATAATGTATAAAGTTGATATAAGTGTTCACGAATGGCTTCGTTTTCTGCCTGGTCCAATACTTCACCGGCAAAAGCTGTGAGCAGCATTCTTTGTGCATCTTCTTTACCTATTGCCCGCGACTGTAGATAAAAAACAGCTTCTTCATCCATTTGACCGGTTGTAGAACCATGGCTGCATTTTACATCGTCGGCGTAGATTTCAAGCTCTGGTTTGGAATAAATCTGGGCGTCCTCAGACAAGAGTAAATTGCTGTTTTGCTGAAACGCGTTCGTTTTCTGAGCGTCGGGCCGCACAATTACCTTTCCGTTAAAAACGCAGGTGCTTTGTCCTGAAAGAATGTTCTTGTACAACTCGGAAGAGTCGCAGTTGGCAACGGCATGATCTACAAATGTATTGTTATCGACGTGCTGTGTGTCCTTTAACGAGCAAAGGCCATTGAGCCGCGCAAACGCATTGGAGCCCGAGAGTTTTATGTTGAGATTATTCCGTGTCCAGGCGCTGCCTACCGGTGTGGTGAGAATAGAGAAATGTCCACCACCTTCAACGCGTACATAATCTGCACTGTGGTGGAAACGTTGGGCCGTCTCGGATTCGATCTTGAACCAGGTGAGCAAAGTGTTTGCCCCAACAAATATTTCCGCTACAGAATTGGTAAAGCCAGTTTGATCATCCCCTTCGAAAGACTGAACGACGGTAGCTTTTGATCCGCTCTTCGCATCCACCAAAAGACGTGGCTGACTGATATTGTTTTCGCCTGTTGACCAATGTGCAATGTGAATTACCGGATCAACGGAAGAATTTGCTTTTACGGTGAGCACAGCTGTTTGCGGACAATAGGCCGTATTCAAAGCTTCCAGCACATGTTTTTTGGGTTGAGCCAGGGCGTTGAATTTATCCGGAAACTCTTCGGATGCACCAAACAATTCAAGCGAAACACCTTCGGGTAGTTGATCGCTCAGGGAAGGTTCAAAAATACCGTTGACAAATACGAGTAAAACGGAATTGGCGTCGGCAATGGCTGATACTTTCGGTTTGATTCGTCCATCATCAGTAAAACGAAAGTTGTTTTTTGTCAGCTTACCCAAGCGGGTGTATTTCCAGAACTCGCTTTTGCTTGTCGGAAAAGGAAGAGATTCGAGGTCGGCAATGGCAGCAACACTGTGCGGCCGGAGGCTTGCGCCATAAGTATCCTGGTAAGACGATGCAATGGTGTCGACAAAAGGAGTGTTGCGGGCGCTTATTGCAGTCTTTACGTTCATACGGCTACGTTTTGTTCGTCTTTAATCCAGTCATAACCCTTTTCTTCCAGTTCGAGCGCCAGTTCTTTGGTGCCGGTTTTTACGATTTTACCATCGTGTAAAACATGCACAAAATCCGGAATGATATAATCCAGCAGGCGTTGGTAGTGCGTGATGATTACGAAAGAGCGGTCGGCCGATTTCATGCTGTTAACACCGTGTGCAACAACTCGCAAGGCGTCAATGTCAAGTCCTGAATCCGTTTCGTCCAGAATTCCCAGCTTCGGTTCGAGCATGGCCATTTGAAAAATTTCATTGCGCTTTTTTTCTCCTCCGGAAAATCCTTCGTTCAGAGAACGGTTGGTGAGTTTGCCATCCAACTGCACCAGCGCAGATTTTTCTTTCACCATTTTCAGAAATTCACCAGCAGACAATTTCGGCTCTCCACGGTATTCCCGGACTTCATTCACCGCAGCTTTCAAAAAGTTGATATTGCTTACGCCGGGTATTTCTACCGGGTATTGAAAAGCGAGAAAAACTCCTGCTCTGGCGCGCATTTCCGGTGCCGATTCCAACAGGTTATTTCCAAGAAAATCAATGGTTCCTTCGGTGACGTCGTACTCTTCTCGTCCCGCCAACACGGAGGCAAGGGTACTTTTACCCGAACCATTCGGCCCCATAATTGCGTGTACTTCACCAGGTTTCACCGAGAGGTTCAGGCCTTTCAGGATTTCATTCCCTTCGATTCGTGCGTGTAAATTCTTAATTTCTAACATTTGCTTTTTATTGTTATCCTACACTGCCTTCCAGCGAAATGGCCAGCAGTTTTTGCGCCTCAACGGCAAACTCCATAGGTAATTGGTTCAATACTTCTTTTGCGTATCCGTTTACGATCAGGCTGATGGCTTTTTCTTCATCCAGACCGCGCTGCAGACAATAAAAAATCTGGTCTTCTCCGATTTTCGAGGTGGTGGCTTCGTGTTCGACTTTAGCCGTTGAATTCCCCACTTCGATATAAGGAAAAGTATGGGCTCCGCATTGGTCTCCCATCAGCAATGAGTCGCATTGAGAAAAGTTGCGGGAATGACTTGCTCCTTTGTTGATTTTAACGAGTCCACGATACGAGTTCTGGCTATGTCCTGCAGAAATTCCTTTCGAGATAATCGTGCTTTTTGTGTTTTTTCCGATGTGGATCATTTTAGTTCCGGTATCGGCCTGTTGGTGGTTATTTGTAACAGCTACCGAATAAAATTCACCGACTGAATAATCACCTTTCAGAATACACGAGGGATATTTCCAGGTAACTGCAGAACCGGTTTCAACTTGAGTCCAGGAGATTTTGGATCGCAATCCGTCGCACAAGCCGCGCTTGGTTACAAAGTTGTAAACGCCGCCCTTTCCTTCAGCATCGCCGGGAAACCAGTTCTGAACGGTAGAATATTTTATTTCTGCGCCTTTTAAACATACCAGTTCCACAACCGCAGCGTGCAATTGATTCTCATCACGTGAGGGAGCTGTGCAGCCTTCGAGATAACTGACATAGCTGTCTTCGTCGGCAATTAGCAAGGTGCGTTCAAACTGTCCTGTACCGGCTTCATTAATCCGAAAATAAGTGGAAAGTTCCATTGGGCATTTCGAGCCTTTTGGAATATAGCAGAACGATCCGTCGGTGAATACCGCAGAGTTCAGTGCTGCGTAGTAGTTATCGCTTTTTGGAACGACCGTTCCGAGATATTTTCTTACCAGATCGGGATGTTCGCGGACGGCTTCGCTGAAGGAGCAAAAAATGATGCCCAGTTCACCGAGTTTCTTTTTGAAGGAAGTGGCCACCGATACGCTGTCCATAACAAAATCTACGGCAACACCCGAAAGGCGCTTTTGCTCTTCCATAGAAATGCCCAGCCGATCCATGGTTCTGCGCATTTCAGGATCTACTTCATCCAGACTGCCCAGTGTTTCCTTCTTTTTTGGCGCTGCGTAGTAGGTGATGTTCTGGAAATCCGGTTTTTCGTAGTTCACGTGGGCCCAGTCGGGCTCCTCCATCGTCAGCCATTTCCGGTAAGCATCCAGCCGCCATTCAAGCATCCATTCAGGCTCGTCTTTCTTTGCAGAAATCATTCGAATGATGTCTTCATTCAACCCCTTGGGAACCCTGTCGGATTCTATGTCAGAGGTAAAGCCGAAAGCATATTCGCGGTTGGTGACTTCCTTAAGTAATTTCTCTTCTTCTCGTTGTGCCATGTTGCTGCACGTATTTTAAATTGAAAAACTCTCGCCGCATCCACAGGTGCGCGAAGCATTCGGATTTACAAAGACAAAGCCTTTACCATTCAGGCCTCCGGTATATTCCAGCTCGGTGCCAACCAGGTAGAGAAAACTTTTTTTGTCGACAACGACTTTAATTCCATTGTCTTCAAAAACTTTATCGGTTTCTTTAAGCTCAGTGTCAAAACTCAGATTGTACATCAGTCCGGAGCATCCGCCGCCTTGTACACCTACCCGCAGGAATGAATCTTTCGAATAATCATCGGAGTTCAGTATTTTTTCGACTTGTTCGCGGGCGCTGTTGTTTACTTTTATCATGGTTGAAAAGCGTTTAAACCTTGCGAATTCGGCATTAATTTAGATTAATTCTAAATAGAGCCGTTTTTGCCCCGCAAAGGTACCTAAAATATGACGAGTTGCCAAAATTCGCATCACCTGTTTGTGGTATTTCAGATAAAATTATCCGTTATGAGGAGGAACCTGATTGTTTGAACGGATGAAGGTGAAACCTGAATTCTCACGGAGATTGTACTCATTAAAGCTGTAATTTTGCGATATGTTTGAGAACAGAGAAACTACATCATTATCAGCGCTGGGGGAGTTTGGGCTTATTGATCACCTGACTGGCGGTTTAAAAAACATTCATTCCTCAACATTAAAAGGTATCGGCGACGATGCAGCTGTTGTTGCAGCCGGTGATGAAGTGCTGGTGATTACCACAGATATGCTGACCGAAGGAATACATTTTGATATTTCTTATGCTCCGCTGAAGCATTTGGGCTATAAGGCGGTAGTGGTAAATCTGTCGGATATTTGCGCGATGAATGCAAAGCCTGAGCAGATTACGATTTCCCTTGCCATTTCAAGTAAGTACACGTTGGAGGCTTTGGAAGAATTGTACAGTGGAATGAGACTGGCGGCAGAAAAATATGGTGTGGATATAATCGGGGGCGATACTACTTCATCTGCACTTGGTCTGACCATTAGTATTACAGCCGTAGGAAGAGCTACGCCTGAAAAGGTAGTATATAGACGTGGTGCCAGAATCAATGATATTCTTGTCGTAAGCGGAGATCTGGGAGGAGCGTATATGGGGTTGCAGATTCTGGAGCGCGAGAAGGAGGTCTTTAAAGCGGCACCACAGAGCCAGCCGGATCTCGAAGGAAACGACTATTTATTGGAGCGCCAATTGAAACCAGAGGCGCGAACCGACGTTATTCACTACTTTGAAAAGGCAGCGATTCTACCAACTTCTATGATCGACATCAGCGATGGGCTTGCTTCAGAGTTGTTGCACATCTGCAAACATTCGGCGGTTGGGTGCAATGTTTTTGAAGAGAAAATCCCGATTGACCCTGTTACCTATCAAAGGGCGCGAGATTTTAACCTTGACCCTACGATGTGCGCGTTAAACGGCGGTGAAGATTATGAGCTTCTGTTTTCAATTTCTCCTGGTGATTGGGATAAAATTAAAAATGACCCGAATCTTACTGCTGTCGGATTTATAACCGATGAATCGGGTGGAGCGCAGCTTATTACGAAATCTCAAACACAGCATCCTATTAAAGCACAAGGTTGGGATGCACTGAAGGCGGATTAAACCGGCAGCCGGGCTTTTTCCCGAACGATATCTTTAAACGGTCGTCGTTGTACTTTGCTTTCCGCCCAGCTTATAAAGTCGAACTGTTCCAGAGCCGTACTCTCAAAAGGATCTTCAGCCAACGGTTTCAAGGCCGCTACGAGCGTGGTGTAAATTTCACGTTCGTCTTCTTCTTCTTCGGCTTTTAACACTTCACCTATAAACTGTAGCATGGCCGTTTCAAATTTATAAACCCTGTTGCGCGTTTCCAGGTACCTGGAAACGGATTTGAGCGTGTACGGAATCAATGTTTTGTTGCCGAGTTCGAGATGAATAATCAGGTTGAGCAACTGAGCAAAGCAATGAATATCTTCGCTTTCATCGATATTGATATTATTCAGCAACTCGTTGATCCACTTCAGCGATTTGGAATAATCTCCTATTCCGAAGTATAAAATGGCTATGCTAAAGTAGAACGAAGCTTTCCGAACACTACTCATCTTATGACGGTATTTCTGAAGTCCCGACTCCACTTCCGGAATTATTTTAAGCCCTTGTTCAAATTCTCCGGTGAGAGCATAGAGGGTCAGTTCTATGCTATACGCTGAATTGAACAACCGGATGTCCAGATTCTCATTCGAATTAATCACTAGCTTATCCGGTACTTTTCTTAACTTTTTAAGATAAAGAAATGCTTCATCAAATCTCTTTAATTGCATTCCCACATAAATCGCATTGGTCAAAACCGATACATAAGTATTGGGCTCTTCTTTGAAAAGCGCGAAATTTTTTTCGATTAGTTGGATATTCTTTTCCAGGAATTCATAGCATTTAATATAATCTCCGGTGCCGAAATAAAAGGCGCTGTAGATGTGGAAATACAGATATCGTGACTGTATAAAAAGTTCTGATTCCTCCCTATTAAGCAGCGTGTGGTCGATGAGCTGTTTGAAATTTTCAATGTCTTCCTGTGAACGCGCTTTTCCTTTTCGGAAGAGAATATTGAAAAGATGGCTTTTCACATTCCAGTATTCATTGTACACTTCAATGAGTTTGGCTATGCGTCTGTCTTCATCTAATATTGCATCTATTTCTTTGGCCGAGACTCCTTCGTAATTGTCCTTTTCGATCAGCATTTTTTCCCAATTCAGAATCTCAATCAGGACTGTATTCTTTTCGAATTTATAGGCCAGCCGCTTGGCGCTACGAAGCATTTTGTAGCTCTGGTCGTACAATGACTTTTTATAAAGAAGCTCTACAGAATGCAGTAATTGACGGAGTTCAGCGTCAATCGAACTTTTAGAATAGAACGCATTAAGACTTCGCAAAATAATCGCATACAACCGGTTTTTGGTGAGTGAGAACCGGTGTACGAACGCTTCCTTCTTAAATTTTTGTTTGAGAACATCTTCATCATAGGATTCCATTTTATCCATGGCATCGAAAAGCAGCAGGTAATTGGTCTTAGCACCGGAACCACCTCCGGATGTAAATATCCGGAAATACCGTTTTTCGGGTTTTGAAAGTGATTTGATCAGTGTGAAAAGATGGTCTGAGGCTTTGTTAGACATGTGCTTTTTCCTTTACTTTTTATTCGGCTAAAAGTACGTTAGAACTGTTATTTATGCTCCGTTACGCATTTTCATCGATGCACGACACCCGGCTCTACCAGCGGTTTGGAGGCGGTTGATGTGAATTATAAGATAGGGAAAAATACTGTATGGCAGCCGTAGAACTGGAATTATTAAACAGGCTGAAAGGGGTGTTAGAACTGAAAAAAAAGGAAGGGTGACGAGTGAAAATTAATTGATCGTTCTTCCGCTTCCGCCACCGGAAGTAGTAGAGCTATTTGCTGAAGATCGTGGTTTGGGGCCTTCGTCTTCGTCATCACTGTCGTCATTAATGAATTCATCATCATCGCCACCTCTGGTAGCATTATCTGATGTGTTACTGGTACCGGAGACACTGTTGTTGTTAGTGGCTCCTTGTCCGTCCGAGTTTGTTGATTTGTTTACTATAGTTGTGGAAGCTTCTTCGTCATCCGAATCGTCATTCACCCGCATATCCTGAGGATTGAATTGAGCCTCCTGCTGTCCGTCCTCAGGACAATGATCATCCAGTTCGAATTTCTCACAAGCCGTAAAAAGCCCGAGAGCAAGTAGAAGTGATGTGAGTTGAAAAAGATTTTTCATGGCGCAAACATGGCAATAGATGTCAAACATACAGAATGTTCAGCAAAAAATCAAGCACTTAGTCCTTTTTGCACTGAACTTTTTAGCGGAAATGTGATTGCTACAAATGTCCCTTGTGCAGGAGGATCAGATTCCATAAGATCCACAGGCCCTTCTATTTTGAAATTCTGATCGGTCATTTTACGGAATAAATCTATTCTGTTTTGGTTAATCTGCATTCCCTGAGGGATGTGATGGTTGTCGTTTTCTTCACGTATTTTCCGGCTTTCGGTAATTCCTATTCCGTTATCTCTGATTTTGATCACTACGTCTTCTCCCTTTCGAAACACATCTACAGAAATTTTCCCTGTCCCTTCCATGGGTAATATTCCGTGCCATATACTGTTTTCAAGGTAAGGTTGAAACAGCATCGTGGGGATGTTAACAGAGTGTGCATCAACGGATGGGTCGATGTTGATTGCATACGTGAATTTATCAGGAAAACGCATATTCTCCAGAGATAGATACAATTCGATTCGTTCAATCTCATCGGCCAGTGTCGTGAAGTTTGACTGAGAACTGTCGAGGTTTTTGCGAATTAAACGGGCAAAGCTGGAAAGGTATTTATTGGCAGATAATTTATCCTGGCGGTTGATGTAGTACTGAATAGAATTTAATGCATTAAAGATAAAATGTCGGTTCATGCTGGAATTAAGCGTTTGTTGTTCGAGAGCCAGCATACGCGATGTATAAACCAACTGCTGTGTGTTCCGTTTTCTTTCTTCATTCTTCAGAATGGCGTAAATCAGTATTAAAATCAATACTACTCCGCTTGCAATGGCTAATATGATAAACCACCATGTTAGATAGAAGGGGGGTAAAATTGAAAACTCAAAATTGTCGGTTTGCACATTGGTATCTATCCCTTCAATCCGCGCACGAACTTTAAAATTGTAATTTCCATGGGGTAGAGACGCATAGGTAGCAAAATTGGTAGGTGTTTCCGGAAGCCAGTCTTCGTCTATTCCCTCCAACATATACTGATAAACAACTTTACCGGGATTCGAAAAATACAATCCGACAAATTCAAAAGTTAAATGATTGTTTTTTGGTTGAAGTTCTAAGCCCACCGGGAGACCTG
>CALDPJ010000140.1 GCA_937911795.1 uncultured Flavobacteriales bacterium
GGATTTCAGCATCACGTTTCTCAGACCTTTAAATCGTTTTGTTCCGCGCTGCCGGATCGCTAGCACGTTGGCATTGTACTTTTCAAGAAAATCTACCTGCCTGAGCTTTTTGTAACTCAATTCCGAATTGGGTAAAATAACGATCTCCATGAGCATCGTTTCTTCCCGCGGGAATTTGGTGTCTTCCAACGAACCGGCAATTTCCAGAAACTCATTCTTCATAAGCCGCTTGATGTGCTTCATGTTGCCACGAATCAGCAATACGTCACCGGTTTCCAGCGCCGTAGATTTACGCGGTTTTTTGAAGAGTTTTCTGCCGCGCTTTATCCGGTCGATGATGACGTTGGATTCTTCTTCTTCGCTGATCAGATCACCCACCACCAGCGATCCTTCTTCGGGTACTTTTATCACGTGCACTTCGGCAAGGAAATTCTGAATGCGCTCCTGTGTCCGGCTATCCGGTTCATCCCTGTTGTCTGCCGTAATGCGAAATCCCACAAAGGCCATGTACACTACTCCTGTGACGAAAAACACAAGTCCCATCGGAGCCATCAGAAACATTGAAAATGGTTCCAGCCCGCTTTTTTCTGCAATACCACTTACGAGCAGATTGGTGGATGTACCGATGAGCGTGCATGTACCGCCGAAAATGGCGGCAAATGAAAGCGGCATCAAAAACTTTGAAGGGTTCATCTTCACGCGTCGCGCAGCACTGGATACCACCGGAATAAAAGTCGCTACCACAGGCGTATTGTTGACGAAAGCCGACAATCCCCCAACTCCTGCCGACATTCCGAAAATGGCAGAAACCGGTCCGCGCCTGAACAAGCGCGTCACATATGGTGCCATGGCATCGATAATTCCGGTTTTTAAAAGCAGGTCGCTGAGGATAAACATAGCGGCAACGGTAATGGTCGCCGGATTGGCAAAGCCCTGCACTGCCTGCTCCGGAGTCAGTACACCCGTGAGCGCCAGCACCACCATGGCAGCGATGGCCACCTGATCAACGGGAAAATAATCCCAGATAAAGAGCGCCATGGCAGCCAGAATCACCACCACAGTTATGATCATGTTGATGTCCATCATTCCACCGCGCTTTGCTGATCGTTGCTTTCTCTAACAACTTTTTCCACCAGCGGTTGAAGTACTTCCCATACATTTTCGGCAACAATACGATGACCAGATTCATTCGGATGCACGCCATCTTCGAGGTTCAGGTGTGATTCACCGGCAACTCCTTCGAGCAAAAACGGAATCAGGTGAATGTCCTTCTCGGCCACCACGCGACCAAAAACCTGCTGAAAATCACGGCTGTAGGATGCTCCCATATTCGGTGGAATCATCATTCCTGCCAGCACAATTTCTGCCTCGGGATGTCGCTCCTGAACCTTTTCAATAATGATGATCAAATTCCGGTAGGTTTCTTCGGTGGGCAAACCGCGCAGACCGTCGTTGGCACCAAGCTCCAGCACAAAAATATCAACGCGCTGGCGGTCGAGCACCCATTCCAGACGATTTTTTCCGGTGGCTGTTGTCTCTCCGGTAACTCCCGCATTCACCACCTCCACGTCATATCCAAGCGAGTCCAGACGGTGCTGAATCAATCCCGGAAAAGAATCGTCCGGATCGATTCCATAGCCTGCAGATAGGCTGTTGCCGAAAAACATAATCACCGGTGAATATTTTTCTGGTTTCACAACTTCTGTTTCCACCACGGAAATTCCATTGTCAGCAGATTGTTGTGACACAGCTCCTTCTTCAGTGCATCCCGGCGAAAACCAGACGAGCATACTTAAAAGCAGTATTTTGTTAAAATTCATCCGATAAAAGTCAGAAGAAGGTGGAATAAAACATCTTTGCATTGGCAAGTTTTATAAGTTGCGGGAAGTTAGTATTTACAAGGCAAATTCAAATATGGAATCAGCTATTTTAAAAGTAAGCAATCTCACGAAAACATATCTCAGCGGAGCCGAATCATTAACGGTGCTGGACAATGTAAGTATGGAAGTAGCTGCCGGTGAACGTTGCTCGATTGTCGGGCCATCGGGCAGCGGCAAAACTACATTGCTGGGTTTGTGTGCCGGGCTGGACCGGTCGACATCCGGATCGGTTTTACTCAACAATCACCTGCTCAACGATCTTGATGAAGATGAACGCGCCGAAGTTCGTAACCGGAATGTGGGATTTGTTTTTCAGCAGTTCAATCTGATGCCTACGCTTACCGCGCTCGAAAACGTTATGGTTCCACTGGAGCTCCGCCGGGTGAACAACGCGCGGGAAAAAGCACTGGAATGGCTCGAAAAGGTGGGACTGGCAGATCGCGTAAAACACTATCCGTCGCAATTGTCCGGAGGAGAACAACAGCGCGTTTCTATTGCGCGTGCATTTGCCAACGATCCGAAGATTTTGTTTGCCGATGAACCTACGGGCAATCTCGACGACGAAACCGGACAGCACATTGAGTCGTTGCTTTTTGAACTGAACAAAGCCAACGGCACCACGCTGGTTCTGGTAACGCACGATATGGATCTGGCGCGCAAAACCGACCGCATTCACCGCATGAAAGGCGGAAAACTGATATCCATGCAGCAACCCGACACCATCCTATGAACTGGAGCTGGATGTTAAAAATGGCCTGGCGCGACAGCCGCCGGCAACGCGGCAGGTTGATGCTTTTCATGAGCAGTATAGTGCTGGGGATTGCAGCCATGGTTGCCATCAGCTCGTTTGGCGATCAGTTGCAGGAAGAGCTCGACACCGAAGCCAAAACTTTGCTCGGCGCGGATATCGAAGTTGAATCTCAGCGACCGATTGATGATTGGGTGATCAATTATTTCGACTCGCTGAATATCGAAATCAGCCGCGAAATCAGCTTCGGGTCGATGGTTCGCTTCGATGAAATGGGCGCTACCCGGTTGGTAAATATTCGGGCTATTGACGGAGATTATCCTTTTTACGGAGCGATTGAAACCTCGCCCACTGGCGCCGATGAACAAATGCAAAACAACCGCCGGGCTTTGACTTCGGAATCATTGATGCTGCAGTTCAACGTTTCCAACGGCGATACTATTGGGATCGGAGCGCTGAATTTCGAAGTGGTGGGCAGTGTGATCAAAGTTCCCGGTCAGTCGGGAATAACCGGTTCTGTGGCGCCCCCGGTTTTTATGCCGTATGAATGGGTAGAAGCCACCGAACTGTTGCAAAAAGGCAGCCGCATCAACTACAAGATTTATGGAAAATACCCACGGGATTTCGACCCGGCTCTGTTCGAAAAAGTGATCAAACCTCGTTTACAAAAAGCCGAATTGCGATCGGATGATGTTGCGGAACGCAAGGAACGAACCGGCGCTGTTTTCAATGATCTCACCGGATTTTTGAATCTTACAGCTTTTGTCGCCCTCCTGCTTGGATGCATCGGCGTGGCAAGTTCTGCGCATCTGTACGTAAAGGAAAAAGTAAAACAGGTCGCGGTACTGCGTTGCATCGGGGCATCGGGCAACGAAAGCGCAGGGATTTATTTATTGCAACTGCTCGGCATTGCTGTCCCGGCAGCAGTGCTCGGAGCCGCGTTGGGGGTTGGCTTGCAGTTTCTGATACCGGCCCTCGTTGCAGATTTTCTTCCGGTGACGGTAGAAGCAGGATTCAGTATTAAAGCTGTGGCTTCGGGAATTGCCATCGGTGTATTAACGGCTATGGTATTTGCCCTTCCTCCGCTGTTGCGCATCGTCGAGGTTTCGCCGTTGCAGGCTTTGCGCGCCGGTATTGCTGCGAGTGCCTCGAAAAAACGCGAATGGCTGCTGGCACTTTTCACGGTTGGGTATATTTCTGTGTTTGCCGTTCTTCAAATGGAATCGACGCTGGTAGCGCTGGTTTTTGTCACCGGATTGTTGGCTTCCCTCGGACTTCTGGCTTTAATTGCCTGGTTGCTGATGAAAATGGTACGGCGTTATGTTCCCGATGGCGGTTCGTTCATCTTCCGGCAAGGTTTGTCCAACCTGTTCCGACCCAACAATCAAACCCTGGTGTTGATTGTAACCATCGGCCTCGGCACCGGATTGATCACCACACTCGTACTCAGTCAATCGGTGTTGCTGGATAAACTGAAACAATCTTCTTCCGGTGACGACAGTCCGAACATGGTGGTTTTTGATGTGCAGGACGATCAGCTCGACAGCCTTACAGCGCTCACAAAAGATTTTGATTTTCCGTTGATCGGCACCGTGCCAATTGTGAATATGCGGCTGCACAGCCTGAAGGGTGAATTGGTGAACACGCTGAAAAACGACACCACTTCAACCGTGCGCCGGGGAGTATTGCGGCGCGAGTACCGCGTAACCTACCGCGATTCACTGACCGATGCAGAAACAGTGATCTCCGGTGAATGGATCGGAAACGTACCCCCGGACAATAAAGGCCCGGCACCTATTTCTTTATCGGATGGTATCGCCGAAAGCATGAAAGTTGAAACCGGAGACTTACTGGAATTCAATGTTCAGGGAGCGATTATTGAATGTGTGGTTGGCAGCATCCGGGAAGTTGACTGGCAGCGGATTCAAACCAATTTCGTCGTGGTTTTCCCTGCCGGAGTACTGGAAAACGCTCCGAAATTTCATGTGATGCTAACGCGGTTCGGAGCTGTGGAGGAAATGGCAAGGTATCAGGGTGCGGTGGTAAAAGCGTTTCCGAATGTATCGATTGTCGATCTGAATCTGGTATTGGATACCATCGACGAAATAGCCGGAAAAGCCTCTTTCGTGATTCAGTTTATGGCGCTGATTAGTATGCTCACCGGGTTGATTGTCCTCATTGCATCGGTGCGAACCAGCAAATTTCAGCGCATTCACGAAGCTGTTTTGCTGCGCACACTGGGAGCCAGTCGCAAACAAATTCTGAGGATTGCATTTGTAGAGTATGTGATGCTGGGAAGTCTGGCAGCCCTCACCGGAATTGGCATTGCGTTGGTGGCGAGTATTGCACTGGCACAATTCAGCTTTAATGCGCTGCTATCACCGGATTGGGTTGCGGTGCTGGTTACTTATTTGATAATTGTGGGGCTGACGGTATTGACGGGAATGCTCAACAGCCGATCGGTGGTGAATGAGCCGCCGCTGAAAATTTTGAATACGGTGTAAGGTTACTAATTCTGGTCTTTCACGCAGCGAACAGAAAAACCACTCATTTTATCGTCGCTTTCCTGAAATACGCCGGTTCGGTGGGCGTGTACTACACGATACCAGGCAAATGAAGGACTCTTTGACGTGGATGACCAGAAAACCGCTACGGTTCCTTCACCGTTGAATCCACTCACTCCGCCCCGTCCACCGGCGGCGAGAATGTTGAACCCGAAATCGTCTCTTCCGTTTCCGTTGTTGCTCCACCCGGACTGAGACTTTAAACGAACTCCGGCTTCGGCCATGCCTCCTATGGATTCGGTGAGTGTTGTCCACTCTTCATCCGACGGAACATGCCATCCCTCGGGAGCCAAACCACGTGGATCTGTTGTGGCGTACCAGTTGTACAACCGTCCATACTTTTCGCCATTGGCAGCGTCATTCCTGAAATAGCACCACGCTGGCTGACCGGTTTCTCCGGCCTTTACCCACTCCGCTTCGGATTTAACCTCAGGAATCGGATCTCCATTTAGAAATGTACCTACGTTCAGATTCTCCGCCATCCAAACCTGATTTCCTACTGTAACAGAAGCAATTGAATTGCCCTCCTGATCTTTATTTGCTGTATTACAACCCGACAATAATACCATCATCAGAATTCCAGCCAGGGTAATGCTTTTTATCATCGTATTTAATTTTAATTGTGAATGGTGAACGTGAATGCTGAACGTGAATGGTGAACTGTAAACCAAATTCATAATTCATAATTCATAATTCATAATTCGTAATTCATAATTCGTAATTCAAAAC
>CALDPJ010000141.1 GCA_937911795.1 uncultured Flavobacteriales bacterium
TCTTATACTCTGATGATCTGGGATACCATTTCATGGATTCAACGAATTTTGAGCAGATCTCCATAGAAGAAAAGCTTTTGGAAAGACCAAAACTCATTAAAGAAGGGCAGTTGGTAGACATCCTCATCCATGCGGAGACGGAAACGCCCCTGGGGGTGGAATTGCCTGCTTTTGTGGAATTAATGATCACCTATACTGAACCGGGGATCAAAGGCGATACCGCCACCAACACCCTGAAACCTGCCACTGTTGAAACCGGCGCCGAAATTCGCGTGCCCTTGTTCATCAGCCAGGGGGAGCGCATAAAAGTTGATACCCGCACAGGCACCTATCACGAACGCGCCAAGTAATTGAAATTACCGCGTCCATACACGCTCTCAGAACTTGCAGAAGTTCTGGGCTGTGAATTTGTTGGTCCGGCAGATCATACAATTACCGGGATCAATGAAATCCATCGCGTGGTATCGGGCGATCTTGTATTTGTGGATCATCCGAAGTATTATGAAAAGGCGCTGAAAAGTGCAGCCACCACCGTTCTCATCGATAAACAGGTTGATTGTCCCGAAGGGAAAGGGCTCATTATATCGGAAGCACCTTTCCGCGACTACAACACCCTCACCAGAAAATTCCGGCCACCGTCGCACTGGAGCAGCACCATTGACACCAGTGCAACCATTGCTGACAGCAGTGAAATCAGACCGGGTGCGGTGATCGGACCACACGTTGAAATCGGAGAAAACTGCGTCATTCACGCCAATGTGGTCATTTACGATTACTGTGTGATTGGTAACAATGTGACGATTCACGCCAACACGGTGATTGGTGCCGATGCCTTTTATTACAAAAAACAGGAATCCGGATACCACCGGATGCACACCTGCGGACGGGTTGTGATAGAAGATGATGTTGAAATCGGAGCTCAATGTTCTATTGATCGAGGAGTTTCTGCCGATACGATTATAGGCGCAGGCACCAAAATCGATAACCTGGTGCACATTGGCCACGACTGTATTATCGGTAAAAACTGTCTGCTTGCCGCTCAGGTTGGAATTGCAGGCTGTACCAATGTCGAAGACGGAGTGACAATCTGGGGTCAGGCGGGACTTGCCAGCGATATTACCATCGGAAAAAATGCCACCATTCTTGCACAATCCGGATTAATGGGCAGTGTAGACGCAGAAAAAACTTATTTTGGTAGTCCGGCTATTGAAGCCCGTGCAAAATTTCGCGAAATTGCACTGAGCAGAAAACTGGAAACCTTATTTAAAAAACCACCCGAGTGACACGCCTGCGCCGTCTTAACGAAAAGCTCCAGCTGAACCAATTCAAGCTTCAGTCGATACTGGAGATGACCAAGGCCATCAACAACAATGTGGCGGTTGAGGAGCTGTTAGACGTGTATCAGTCCATTATTAAAGATCAACTCGGCATCAGCAAACTGATGCTGTTTTTTAAACAGCTGGAATGGAATAGCCTGTTGATCTTTGGCACCTCGGACACCCTGGAGGAAATCGATCCGGAGGAAGATTTTAAAGATTATTCGGGCATCAGCCTGATCTCTGACTCCACGCTCGGTCAGGCCGGATTCGATATCCTGGTTCCGGTGTATCATCATAAACTCCCTTTGGCCTACCTCGTAATCGGCGATCTGGATGAAGATGAACTGAAAATAAGCCCGACCATCAAGCACATGAACTTTGTGCAAACCATCACCAATATATTGGTAGTGGCGATTGAAAATAAACGGCTCGCCAGTGAGAACATCCGCCAAGAACGGATGAATAAAGAGCTTGAACTGGCCGCTGAACTCCAAAGTCTTTTAGTGCCTGCAGAGTTTCCGAAGCACCGGAATATGGAAATTGCGGCGTATTATCAGCCACATCAACAGGTGGGTGGAGATTATTACGACGTCATTCACCGGCACGAAAATGAGGTGGTTTTCTGCATGGCGGATGTTTCGGGAAAAGGAGTATCTGCAGCGTTCCTGATGGCCAATTTTCAGGCAAATCTACACGCCCTGGTGAACCACACCGATTATTCGCTGGCCGATACGGTAGAAGAACTGAATTCGAAGGTGAACCAGATCACGCGCGGTGAGAAATTTATCACATTGTTCATCGCTAAACTGAATTTTAAAACGGGTTCATTGCGCTATATCAACGCAGGGCACAACCCGCCCTTATTGATGAACAACGAAGAATTGTTCCTGCTCGAAAACGGGTGTATCGGTCTGGGCATGCTCGAAGATATTCCGGCCATTAAGGAAGGAAATGTAAAATTGAAAAGAGACACCACCATTGTGTGTTACACCGACGGGCTTACAGAGCTTGAGAATCCTTCAAAAGAGGCGTTTGGGGTGGAACGGCTGGGCCAGCTCATGATCGATTATAATAAAGATGGAATGGTTAAACTAAACAACCATATCGTGAAAGAGATGAACCGTTTTAAAGGAACGGCACCCTACATTGATGATACAGCTTTATTAAGCTGCCATTTTACCATTCGGTAGCGCTTCAAAATCTTCCTCTTTTTTGACGTGGTAAATTTCAAGCGCCGCGATAATGGCAATGAATCCCCAGAATGGAACGGATGCTTTATCGGTATCGAGATAATTGTTCAGTACGCCGTGAATTGCGTAGGTAATAAGTCCCAGCAAAACACCCATCAGGATGATTTTCATTTCGGGATCTTTTAGTTTGTAATACAATGTGATTCCCTTGTAAATCACCACTCCGATCAGGAAAACAACAGAAAGCATTCCCATTAAACCGGATTCCGATAAAGGTCCGAGGTATTCGCTGTGCGCATTTCCACCATCTCCGAAATTTGTACTGATGATGGTTCGCTCGTATGAGTACTGATAGGTAGCGTATTGAAATTGATAGGTTCCGGGACCGAAACCGAAAACCGGCCGGTCTTCAAACATCCGGATCGCACAATTCCAGCGATTCAATCTTTCCAGATTCGAGGCATCCGAAGAAATGTTGGAAATAGACTGAACATGTTCTCCAAGGTCGTCAGAAGAATCCTGTTCATTGCGCTCAAGTTCCAGCATCACCCGGTCATAATTGATATAAAACATACCTCCCAGAACCACCCCGAGAATCATTAACAACCGGAAATCAATACGCAGTTTCATAACTACAAAAACAGCTGCTGCTCCAACCAGGCTCACCCACGCAGCACGGGTATAGGACAGAATAATGCCAATCACAAAGACCGCGAACACAGCTCCAATGAATAACTTCATGAACCCACTGTATTTTGGATTGAACATAAAACCAACTACCAGCGGAAAAAACATGGCAAGGACTGCACCGTAAGACGTGTGGTCCTTAAAAAATGGTTCCATTACCCAATGGGCTGTTTCCTGATCGAATTGATAGGTAGAATGGGAAATGACTGTGTAGATGATCACCCCGGTTAAGGGTATTATGTACAGCCACAAATAGCGCTTCATGTTTTTATAGTCCGCAAAAATCTCCTTTGCGAAAAAATAACAACAGATGATGAACCAAAGCTTTACGACAAAAAACTTGAGTGACACCAAAAACATGCTACTTGTAAAGGTGGTAATCAACAGCCAGCCAAGGTAAATCAGGATGGCTATAGTGATTGGATGTCGGAGAAACTTTTTGCTGATACCATCACCGGCCAGCAACCGCATCAGATACAACACCATTATTCCAAAAAGCAGCGGCTCGGTCGGAAAGTAAAACCCTGCCTGAACCACTTCGAGATTCTCAAGATTAAGAGAGAGCGGCGTGCAAAATACCACGAACAACAATACCTTGTCTGTGGAGAAAAATGCTGCAATCAGTACAAGAACAGCAAGCGGATAAGCCAGAGCAAAATAATTCTCTGTAGCAACCAAAAAGAAATTGACCAGAATGGACAATCCCAGCAGGGTATATAACTGATATGGTTTTAATGAAGCAATCAATCCTTCACTTGTCGCTTTTCAAACAAAAGCAAAACAACCAGCGTCACCAACATGATGGATAAAGTGGCTGTTACGACAATCAGCCAACGCACAGGGTAAGATTTTTTATCAGCTACTTCAGGTTCGCTCACGACATTAACATAACTCAACTCCTGATTCACTTCTTTGAGGATCCCCTGGTAATAGATGAATAGCTGATTGTAGTTTTCGTGCCCCAGTTCACTCATTTGTGACAGTGCCATAAAAACTCCTCCTTTTTCACCCAAATCATTCAACATTCGCCGCACTTCATCCAGATTTTCCTTACGAACATTGGTTTGTGCCAACATACCAAGATAGCCCTCAGTAACACGTTCCGTTT
>CALDPJ010000142.1 GCA_937911795.1 uncultured Flavobacteriales bacterium
ACACATTGGTTTCGAAAATGGCCTTTGCTTCTGCATCGCTGGTGTCTTCGATAGAGCCGATGAGTCCTAAACCGGCGTTGTTGACAAGCACATCGATTCGCCCTTTTCGGCTGATCACGTAATTTACCGCCTCTGCTACCGATTGTGCATCGGTAACATCCATTTTAAGTGCAGTAAATCCATTGGAAATGGTTCCGGTTTCTGCTCTTCTGCTGGCGCCAAACACCTCATACCCCCGGTCGGTGAGATATTGTGCGGTGGTGGCACCCATTCCTGCAGAAGCACCGGTTATGATTACGACCTGACCCATATTCAATAAAAAATGGGCAAGCTACTTACATCGCACCGCTACAACTGTCTACCCTTGCTTTCTTCCGAACCTGGGGGAGTTCAACAGGAGCTGGTCGTATAAGACTTGCCCGGCGCAAAGGTACCAAAGACCAATCATATCACCAACATTCATTTTAACATCTTACAGTTTTTAGTGAATTCTGTCTTTCAATCGCACGGGTCATTGCAGATTTTGGAATATATTTGTTTGAAATCAACGAATCATGGAAGAAAACGAACTTCTTACAACCTCCCCAAGACCACCGCTTTTTAAAACAGCAATGGAAAGTGGAGCCATTATTACTGCCGTACTCATTGTTTATACAATGATTTTGTATTTACTCGACTTACATGCAGAGCAATGGCTCGGTTATGTGGCCATCGGAATTATGATAATTGCCTTGTATATAGCCGGTGTAAAATACCGCGACAGCGCCGGAAGATCTCCGCTGAGTTATGGAGGTGCTTTTAAGTTTTTGTTACTCACGCTTGTAGTGGCCTCGGTGCTTGGCGCAATATTTAACTACATCTATTTTCTTTGGATCGCTCCTGAAACCCTGGATCTGGCAATTGAAAAGAGCTATGAGGATCTGTTGGATCGTGGGATGTCCGAAAGCCAGGCCGAAACCCAAATGGGTTATATATTGCCCTGGATGACTCCTGAATTGTTTACGGCGATTGGTGCTCTGATGAGTATGTTCTGGGGAGTGATTGCTTCTTTGATTATGGCCGCCATGATTAAACGGGAAACAACTTCAATATAAATTGCCTTTGAACCCACAGATTTCTGTACTGATCCCGCTGTACAACGAAGCCGAATCGTTGCCGGAACTTACCGACTGGATTGCCCGCGTGATGAATGACAATGGTTTTTCGTACGAAATTGTCTTTGTCGACGACGGAAGTACGGACAATTCATGGGAGGTAATTCAGAAGCTCAGAACACTGAACGAATATATCCGGGCAGTACGGTTTCTGAGGAATTATGGAAAATCTGCCGGTTTGAACGTAGCCTTTCAGAAGGCCAGAGGAGAAGTCGTGATTACCATGGATGCCGATTTACAGGATTCACCGGATGAAATACCGGAATTGTTCCGGATGATAACAGAACAGAATCTGGATTTGGTATCGGGATGGAAACGAAAACGGTATGATCCCATCACCAAAACACTTCCAACCAAAGTGTACAATTGGGCCACGCGCAAAATGTCGGGCATAAACCTGCACGATTTTAACTGCGGATTAAAAGCCTATCGAAAAGATGTTGTAAAAAGCGTTGAAGTGTACGGAGATATGCACCGCTACATTCCGGTGCTGGCAAAACGCGAAGGATTCAGAAAAATCGGAGAGAAAGAAGTCAGTCACCAGGCCCGGAAATATGGGACAACCAAGTTCGGTATGGAGCGATTCATCAACGGTTTCCTGGATCTGTTGACGGTTTCATTCGTATCGCGCTTCGGAAAAAAACCCATGCATCTTTTCGGCACATTCGGAACCCTGATGTTTTTGATCGGATTTGGATTGTTTATCTGGCTTGGAGGTAGCAAAATTTACGCTATGATATTAGGTATACCGGCCCGGAACATTGCCGAAATGTCTTCGTTTTATATTGCCCTCGCGGTGATGATCATCGGAACCCAATTCTTTCTGGCCGGATTTCTGGCCGAATTAATTGCTCGCAGTGCTCCGAACAGGAATCACTACAAAATTGCCGAAACCATAGATTAAGGAAAGGGTTTTTTACGCAATCACACCACTTCCGATCAGTTCCTCACCGTCGTACCACGCTGCAAATTGTCCTCGGGCAATACTTCTCTGCGGATCTTTAAAAATCATATAAAGCCCTTCTGCGCGGTTGTAAAGCTGAGCTTTTTGTAGTGGTTGACGGTATCGGATACGGCAGTCATATTCCCGCTCTTCTCCGATTTCCATTCGCAAATCATCACGCACCCAATGCACGTCCTCTGTTGGAATGAACAACCCTTTGCGCAACAATCCAGGATGATTTTCTCCCTGTCCGGTGTAGATCACGTTTAATTGCGTGTCGGTGTCAATAACAAACAATGGTTCTGCATTTCCGCCGACTGCCAGTCCTTTGCGCTGACCAATGGTAAAATAATGCGCACCATTGTGTTTTCCGACTACTTTTCCTGCCTCCGGCTGATATTGATACGGAGCACTGATGGATACCAGCGAAGGATCATCCAGATTCTTCCAGGCACCATTCGTAGTTCTGGCAAATCCATTGTAATCTGCAGGAACTTCGAGAATGTCACCAGGTTTGGGTTTTAGTTGCTGTTGCAGAAATTCAGGCAAACGAACTTTTCCGATGAAACACAACCCCTGGGAGTCTTTTTTCTCGGCGGTAACAAGATCCAGTTCTTTCGCCAGTTCACGCACTTCCGGTTTCAGCATTTCCCCGATCGGGAAGAGCGCCTTGCTGAGTTGTTCCTGGTTGAGCTGACACAAAAAGTAGCTCTGGTCTTTATTCGGATCTTTTCCGGCCAGCAAACGATAAACGGTTTTGCCGTCTACGATTTCTTCAACTCTGCGACAATAATGACCGGTGGCGACGAAATCGGCGTTTAGTTTTTCTGCAGCCTTTAAAAAAGTATCGAATTTAATTTCACGGTTACAAAGCACATCCGGGTTGGGTGTTCTTCCGGCTTCGTACTCAGCAAACATATAGTCTACAATGCGCTCTTTGTATTCTTCGCTGAGGTCGATTACCTGAAACGGGATGCCGAGCTTTTGCGCTACCAGCATAGCATCGTTGCTGTCTTCAATCCACGGACAGCTGTCAGAGATCGTCACACTCTCGTCGTGCCAGTTGCGCATAAACAATCCAATAACATCATATCCCTGTTCTACCAGCAAATGAGCGGCAACACTGGAATCTACACCTCCCGACAATCCGACAACTACTCGTTTCATGCTGCAAAGATACTAAGCCTGAAGCGTTGTTGATATGTTCGTCGGCATTCTGTTTTCGGGGCGCCTGATAGAATGCAGCAGAAATCTTAATTTGCAGGCGATGAATCGATCCGTTATAATCCTCGGCCCGGCCTGGCCTTTGCGCGGTGGAATAGCCAATTTTAATGAAGCATTGTACCGGGCATACGAATCTACCGGAGCAGATGTATCGATCGTTTCATTTTCATTGCAATATCCTTCGGTCTTATTTCCGGGGAAGAGCCAGAAGGAATCTGATACCCGTTCCGATCCCGGACTGCGCATTCATGCACTCGTGAATTCTGTCAATCCTTTCAGCTGGATTCGTGCGGCACGATTCATCAACAAACAGCAACCCGATTATGTAATTGTGCGGTTCTGGTTGCCGTTTATGGCCATGTCACTGGGCAGCATTCTTCGCCTGCTGAATAAGAAAATCTACATCATTGCCCTGGTAGACAATGCAATTCCGCATGAAAGCAGGCCCGGAGATCGGATTCTTACGAAGTATTTTATGAAAGCTCCGCATGCTTTTGTCACCATGTCGCGGGCTGTTTTGAAAGATCTTGCTCAGTTTACCAGTACCCCGCACCTGCGTTTTGTCCCGCATCCGGTGTACGACATTTATGGATCAAGCGTTGATAAACCCGTGGCACGGAAGAAACTGGATTTGGGAGAGCAGGAAAAGGTCATACTGTTTTTCGGCTTTGTCCGGAAATACAAAGGACTGGAGTTATTATTACACGCAATGGCAGACTTGAGGTTACAGGAAATGAATGTGAAATTGTTGCTGGCCGGTGAGTTTTATGATGATCCCGCACCTTATCGTCAACTGATTGAAGAACTGAATCTGGAAAACCGCGTAATGATTCATGATCATTTCATACCGGCTGATGAGATTGCGCACTATTTTTGTGCTGCCGACATCATCACACAAACTTATCTGAGTGCCACACAAAGCGGCGTTACTCAAATAGCCTATCATTTCGGACGGCCGATGCTGGTAACAAATGTAGGAGGGTTG
>CALDPJ010000143.1 GCA_937911795.1 uncultured Flavobacteriales bacterium
ATCATAAACAGAATTCTCCTCACCGGGGGTTCCACCATTCGGATCATTGGAGGCTGTCCAGTTCTGGCTTCCGCTGCAGGGCGTTTCGGGGTTGATGAGTTCGAGCGACCAGCCGCCACCGGCTTTTTCAGAGTCGTTGTACCATGAATCAGAATAAACAACTACATCTATCACCTCTCCTTCAGGATTTATTAGGGTGAGACTGTCAGTAGAATTGGTCAATGCCACAAAAGATGCAACTCCGAGTACATCGCCGAAAGGATCAAACAATGGCACGTTGTCAGGATGACAGAGAATGACAAACGCCCCGGGTTCCAATAAATGTTCCGGAAGTGTTCGAATGGTAGTGGTATTTACCAACTCCCAGTTTTCCAGTGCGAAGTATTTATCGGAGGCGTTGTACAACTCAATATACTCTGCGTCGGGCAAACTATTCACAGGCGGATTCGGGTCTGGCATTAATTCATTAAACACAACTTCTTTGTACTCCGCCTCTTCCGGAATAATGAAAAGTATTTGTACGGATTCCGGCTCCATCTCATTTCCGGCAATGTCCTTTACTCCGCTGACTGATAGTTCATAGGTGTTGCCATTGATCATCTGATTGGAGAAAACGAGGGTGACTTCTGTATTGTTTCCGGTATTCAGTTCCGCGGAAACAGGTTGACCAAAGAATGGAGCCAAATTGTAGTTGTTCACATCTTCGGCCGATGTCTGATCAACGGGTTCGTTAAAAACTACAAGGATTTCTGTAGCCGAAATGGCTTCAGCCGAAACCACTTCCGGTGCCTGGGTGTCGGGTAATATAATCGCCACTTCAACATCATCGAACCAGTGACCATTGATCGGTGCTCCGGCGGATGATTGCTCGATACGAAATCCAAAAGCCACAGTGGAGGTGATATCTGCATCCGATACGCTTCCCAATACAGCAAAATTTCCGGTTGCCCCGGCGTCAACATACACCGTCCATAAGTCGGTTTCATTCCTGGTGACCTCAATAGAAAAGGGATTATTACTGGAACTGCCTATCTGACCATCCACACCATCCATCAAAAGTTCATCGCTTCCTCCTTGTTTTTTCCAGAATGTAATGTCGTCCTGGGTTCTTCCAAATCGCAAAAAATAACCGTTTTGCGCTGCGTTCAGATCGGGATCATCGCTCACTAAAAAGACGTCTACATAATTGGCGCCCGAAGTTCCGAACTGAAGGTTGAGAAAAAATTTCCACGATGTTTCTTCAACAATTGAACTCGGAGCAGAAAGATAATAAGTTGCCGCGCCCGGACTGTTGCTGCGCAGCATTTGGTTGGCTTCATCCAGATTATAAGGCGCTACTGTAAACAACGCATCATCACCCGACCATTCAGGATTATCGGTAAAATCACCGTCTTCAAAATTATCGGTAAATTGAGCAACGACAGGAATTGCAGTAAGCAACAACCATAAACTGAATAATGCGGAACAATACTTGATCACAAAGGAAGTTTTTGAGTGAGGTAAATATACCTAATTTTGAATGCTAAGATAATTCAGATCATATGAAAGTAGTGATAGTGGGTGCAACCGGAATGGTTGGCCGGGTAATGATGCAGGTGTTGGAATCAAGAAATTTTCCGGTTACGGAATTGATTCCTGCCGCCGGCGAAAATTCAAAAGGAAGCAGTGTCGTTTTCCAGGGAAAAACCATCGATGTTTGTACCGTTGAGGAAGCGTTGAACCGCGGAGCAGATATAGCTTTGTTTTCTGCCGGGGCCGACGTCTCGCTGGAATGGGCTCCGCGATTTGCCGAACAAGGAACGCTGGTCATCGATAATTCCTCTGCGTAGCGAATGGATCCGCTGGTAAAACTCATCGTGCCCGAGGTAAACATTCACCTCATGCAACCCGAAGACCGCATCATTGCCAATCCGAATTGTTCTACCATTCAACTGGTAATGGCGATGAAACCCCTGCAGTTGAAATACGGCATTAAGCGAATCGTGATCAGCACTTACCAATCGGTAACCGGTACCGGAAAAGCGGCGGTGGAGCAAATGGAAAACGAGCGCAGCAACAAACAGGGAAAAATGGCCTATTCATACCCGATCGATAAAAACTGCATTCCCCACTGCGACGATTTTCTTGAATCCGGATACACGAAGGAAGAGATGAAACTGGTGAAGGAAACCCGGAAAATTCTCAGCGATGATTCCATCGGAATAACGGCTACCGCGGTGCGGGTACCGGTGATGGGAGGTCATTCGGAATCGGTGAACATCGAGTTGAACAACGACTTCGATCTGCAGGAACTCACAAAACTTCTCGCAGAATCACCGGGAATTAAAGTGCAGGACAACCCGATGATGAATACCTACCCGATGCCGCTCATGGCCGGAGGAAAAGACGAGGTGTTCGTGGGCCGCATTCGCCGCGATGAATCTCAGCCGCGATCACTGAACTTATGGATTGTGGCCGACAACCTTCGCAAAGGGGCCGCCACCAACGCGGTGCAGATTGCCGAGCATTGGGTGCATCATCTGGCCAAGGTGGAAAATCCTGCATGAAAATGCTCCGTGCGCTTCTGATAATAATCACTTTTTTTTGTGCTTTCGGAGTTGTCCAGGCACAACCTTCATTTATTTATGAAGGACGCAACTGGAGCCCGTCCAACATCATCTGCAACATCTGGAACGGCGTTTTGATTGAAGGAGAAAGCCAGGACATGTCTATGGCGGTGGCCAGAACCGATGGCCGGTATATTTACGCCGGAGGCAGCAATTCCACATTCGATATCCTGTACTCGGTGCGAGAGAATAAATTGTACGAAGGTGAAAGTATGTTCAGCAGCGACGTGGTTTGCACCTTCTCGGGCCAACACATTTATCGCGGCGACAGCAACTTCGCGCT
>CALDPJ010000144.1 GCA_937911795.1 uncultured Flavobacteriales bacterium
CGGGCCCGGAAATGGCCTGACCGTCGCGGCCCGTTTTCTTCCGAACGCCAGGGCCGAATTCCGAACAAGTGGGGGTCCGATGACCGACCGCAACACTACGCGCGAAGGCGGCTGCACCTGCCGCGCCGTGCGCTACCGCATCACCGCGACGCCGCTGTTCGTGCACTGCTGCCACTGCCGCTGGTGCCAGCGCGAGACCGGCTCGGCCTTCGTGCTGAACGCGATGATCGAGGCGGATCGGGTCGTCCTGCTGCAGGGCGAGCGCGGCTGGCGGCCGTGGACGCTGATGGCCGTGGGCCTGCTCCTCGCGGGGCTTGCCAAGCTCACCGCGGGCCTCCTGTGCGGGCTTCTTCTGGCGATCGTGCTGGCGAGGCTCGTCAGGCAGCAAGGGCCGGGCGTGCTCTCGGGCGCGGGGCTCTGCGCGCTGGCGATCGGTGTCTACGGCCCGAGCGCCGCCGGTCTGGGCGCCGCGGTCTTCTCCTACTTCCTGACACTGATCCAGGTGCCCAACCAGCTCGCGCAGGCGGTTGTCGACTCCGGCCTTCCGCCGCACCTGATCATCGCGTGCCTGCTGCTCGTATTCGTTCCCCTGGGCATGTTCCTGGACGCCTTCTCCATGATGGTGATCGCGATTCCGATCATGTTCCCGACGGTACAGTCGCTGGGGTTCGATCCCTTCTGGTTCGGTATCCTGACGGTGAAGATGTGCGAGATCGGTCTCATCACGCCGCCGGTCGGTCTCAACTGCTACGTCATCGCGGGGATCGACAGGAAGATTCCGCTTCCCACCGTCTTTCGGGGGGCGCTCTGGTTTGTCGTGATGGAATTCGTAACCGTCATCATCCTGTTCGCCTTTCCCGACATCATCACGTGGCTGCCCAGCATGATGGACGCGCGCTGAGGCTCCAGACAGCCGACGACGAACATCACCGTGAGCCAACCGGGCTGTGCAGAAAATCGTGTTGCACCGGACGCCATCCTGAAAACAGGGAGGAGATAGATGCTCACATTTGAAGAGGGCAGCGCCTTCATTACCGGTGCCGGATCCGGCATCGGACAGGCATCCAGTTTACCAAACCATTTGTAGCGATTTTTGGCAATCCACCGATACACCTTGTCGGTAAAATCAGATGGTAACCAACTGAACACGAGGAAAAACCCAGGCCATCCACCCAATGTGGCCGCGATCTCAAAAAAAGCACCCGATTCTTTAAAGTTGCGATCTCTGCTGCGCACCACTACCGAATCGAGATCCTTGCGTTGTTCGTCGGTCAAATATTCTGCGGCCACATCACCCTGCAGCGTCGCGAAGTAAAATTTTCCTTTTTTATCGCGCTTCAGAATGGCTTGCACCGATTTGTTGCACAAACCACAAAGTCCGTCGTAAAAAACGATGGGATGTATGAATGTATTGATGTCTGAATTGGTCAACGCCTGATTTTTTTGATGGCGTGAAAATAACGAATAACAGAAGACCCGGCCGAATCTGTTTACGGTTTTGAAGACTGTATCTCGCGTTCCAGCTCAATTGCCTGCTTCACGTTTATCTTTTTTCCATCGAGATAAGGCACCACGAAGGCATCACCGATTCGCTTCTGACGGATATAATCCTTTGCTTTTGTCGCATCCTTGTAGGTAGAAAACATTCCTGCGTAATACCGGATTTTACCATCTTTCAAATCTTCTCCGGTGATCGGGAAAAGACCGTGAAAAGCATCGTTGTTGTCGGTTTTGAAATAATACCCCAATTGTACCCGGTAAACCAAACCTTGAGGCATGGGCGCATTCACTTCTACTTGCTTATCATTGTAGTAACCGTGTTTGTCGGTTTCAAAATTACTTTGTGCAGTGGAGTTCCCCTCACCATTATTCTCACTCAACAATTCATTCTGGTTGATTTGCTTTTGTTGCTCATCGCGGATATCCTGCAAACGATGGTTGGCTTTATTCAAAGTATCCTCCAACTCATTTCGTTCCGCCAGTAGCTCGTTCAATTTCTTTTCCAGCGCGAGGCGTTCTTCAGGATCTGTAGTTTCTGCCAGTTGATTGCGCAAATCCTCAATTTGTTGGTTCAGTGCTTTCAGCTTATCCTCCAGATCGAGAACCAGGTCGGTAAAAGCAGATTCATCCACATCCAGCCGGGCCACATGCTGATCGAGATCCAGTTCTTCATAAACGAAATCATCACTGAGCACCAATTTTCCTCCACTCAGATAAAGAGAAGCATTGTAAAAATCAATTTTTGCGTGGATCAGATCGGGCAGCATTATTTCGGAATACTGTTTCATCACCGGTAAATTCCGATATGGATATACATGTCGCAGAATCGCGTCAACCTCCTCCACCTGTTTCACACCCCTGTTCAGCAATGCCTCAATCGTGTCATTGGGAGTCATTGAATTCAGCGCGTTTTCAGCGAGGGCTACAGATTTCTTCAGATAAAAAAGTACCGTGTCAATATCGGCCCGATAGTCTTCGATGCCTTCGCGATTGTTTGCCTGATGACTGTAGAAATACGCTTCTTCTGCATATCGCGCAGCGGAAAGCGCCTCATTTTGAGCCGTTGCATCTTCGTAGTACGCGCGCTCAATATAATCCGCGCCCGGCTGAGAAAGTACTTCCGAAAACAAGGCTGGGAGCCAGAAAGCTAAGATAATCAGTGATGGCCGCATGTAAAGAACAATATTAACACCTTCAAAAACTTACGGGCATTTACCGATCAATTGTTATTAACATAAAAAAGGGGACAATTCTCTTCAAAACCCCTTGCAGATTGTATAAATGAGCGACATCTTTGAACGTGCCAAACTATTGACCATGCCCAAACTACTGACTGCACTGCTACTGGCGGTATCCTTAACCGGTTTTTCTGCTCCGGAACATCCTGACGATGCGCTTAATAAAGCATTGGCCACGAAACTTTCCCTTCAGCAACGTGCCCCCGGACAGCCGCTAAAAATATTTAAAGGCGTGTCGCTTGGTGGCGGACTCGGGGCAAGCTGGTTTATGGGCGACCTGGCAGATCACAAGGTGATGCCGAAACCTGCCGACTGGTCCACTACGTTGGGATACAACTGGAGCCTCTATTTGCGCAAAGAATTTAAATACGGAATTGGTGCTAAACTTCAATTCGACAAAGGTGATTTACAGGGAGGCCGCGTAATTGGTGATGCGTCGCCGCGGGTAGATTTTGAAACAGAATACACGTCGCTGCATTTGCAACTGAGTTTCAATCTGCTGGAACCCATTTTTGACGGGCGAGCGAAAAAACGCTATTACCTGAATGCAGAAATCGGAGCCGGGTTAACCTTCTACCGCTCATTGACTTTCTGGGGAGAAGGCCCACCGCTGGTGCGCGATTTTGAAGGTTATTCAACACAGGACGAGCCTGCAACCCAACGTTATTCTACAATGGAACGCGCTTCGATGACGCAAACCATCAACATTCCGGTGGGATTGACATTCGGATATATGTTGAATCACCGGGTGGATGTAACCGCACAGGTCATGCTGAACAATGTAATGACTGACCGGTTGGAAACGTGGGCACGCGATCGTTCGGCACGCGATAAATTTGCCTACACCACCATCGGCATCCGGTACAACTTCAACCGTACAGAAAATGATTTCCCCAAGCGCCGGAAACGAAAAAGTAAAAAAGACCGCGACAGTGCTTCTCCCAATGAACTGGATTTGGGAGATAAATTAAAACCCGTGAAAGGTTTTAAAGGAAGTTCGAAACGCGAAAAAGAAATGCTCGAAGCAATGATGCGGATGTACGAGTTGCAGTTGCAGCTTTTTCAGTTGCAGTATTTGGCGAAGTAATCTAATTGGCAATTGATAATGGACAATTGACAATTCGATTAATCGGATAAAGCTAGCACACCAGTACGACCAAGCTTTTTGATTGCACGAGAAAGGTTTATAGTAAATTCTTTAAATCCTGTTTTCCGACAATGGCCATTATTTCAACTATACCGTCGGTTATTCGGTAATAAATGCTATCCGATCCACAAACGCATCGCCGGTATGCTGGTTTTATGAAATCAACACATTCAAAAGAGTAAGGACGTTGGGCGATAATTTCGAAATACTGAAAAAACGATTCAAAGTATTTATCGTCTTGGGCCATTCCAAATTTGTGTACACCGTATTGATGTATTCGGATAAGATCTGCTTTCACCGTGTTGCTTAGCCGGTATTCAGCCATTAAGCAGTGACTTTGACTGATTCAGGATTTGTGTTTTGCTATCACCTGTAAACCCGCTATTTTCAGCTTTCTCCAGTTTAACCCTCACCCAGTCAATTTCCACCTGCTGCTTTCGGGCCTGGCGAATCAAATCGTTGACCAGCTCACTTTTACTGGCATATTCTTTTTTATCGAGCTGGGCTTTTAACCATTCATCATTCGGTTCGGTGAAGGAAATACTTTGCCGTGCCACACATTCAGTTTTGGTGTAAAATCTACACCAATTATGAATCAATGGCAAATGCATACCGGCTTGCGCGAAATAGAGTTGCAGTATCTGGCGAAGAAACTCTACCCTATTTAAAAAAGAAAAAACGGATTACCGGACTAATTCCCTAACATAGTCGTAGGCTATTAAAAACCTTGAATTCTGTTATTTCACACTTTTTTCTACTATATAACTAATTTCAACGTACTGATTATCAATACCACTGAAAAAGGTGCAAAACAATAAGATTGCCATTAGCAGCTCTAAGTTATCTCTTTTTGAGGTTCGGTTTGCAAACCGCGATAACTTGAC
>CALDPJ010000145.1 GCA_937911795.1 uncultured Flavobacteriales bacterium
CGGTTTCATTGCCGATAAATCCGGTGATGAGCGTAACCGTTTTTCCCTTGCGCTGTTTGCGATCGAGCTGTACCCGTAAATCCTGTTGAGCCGGCAGCAATGTCTCCACTTCTTCGGATTCTTCTGAAAAATCAAAATCCGGATTGGTGGAATACACCATTCCTTTCTTCTTGTTTTTAGCCATACTTAAAAGATCGAAATCGGTTTCGAGCGGTAAAGGTAATAGCTTCTGAGCGAAAGTAGCAGCGCCAACGGAATACAGGCATGGTGCAGATTCTGAGGGAGAATCGGCCACATTACCAGAAGAATCAAACCTATTAAGGCTGTGATTCCGAAATAGGACTTACGGAATCTTACATTTTTCGCATAAAATGGCATCAGCAACAAGTGCGTTGGTAGGGCCCAGAGCAGGTTAAAATTATATTTCGTGTCGGTGTGATCGGTGGCAAACCACAACGCCAGAAAAAAGACTCCAAGAAATCCGGTGATTCCAAACAACGTGTAGTCAAACCAACCGAATGTGATGGGTGTACGACGCAGTATGGTAAACAGCAGCACCACGACGAACAATCCCCAGTTTAACCGGGCAGGGGTAATGAGTGGACTTTCAAAATCGGGAGTAGATTCAAAAATCAGTCGTTTTTCCCTCACCAATTGTTTTTCCCCTTCGGACGTTTGCACCACGGCATTATCAAAATGCCACATCAGGTAATCGGGCAGAAACATTTCCTGGTAAGGAGTGGCGATATTGTCGGTCGGCAATCCGAGGCAAAGATCAATGCCATAATCGCCCCAGTGTTGTTTGCCCGATTCGAGATAAATATCCGTCATCGCGCGGAAGGACTTCTGCCCGGAGGAATCAGGGTATTGGAATTCCACGCCGTTGTTCAGTGCTTTTTCAATGATATCGCGGATGCGCGTAGAGCAGTTGTCGTAGAAAAAATGATAACGGTACTCGCGGTTCTCCGGTTTGTAATTTTCTGCCAGCAGATTATACAGCCGTTGTCGTTCTTCGGAAGTAAGGTTGAGCGGCTGTTCAATGAGGCTGCGTTCGGTGGTGATATACTCATCGCGAAAACCGGCGTATGATTCCACAGAAAGCCGGTACAACAATCTTCCCTGAGCAAAACGCAAATAGAAATTGGGCTGGTTGAACGAAAACGTTCCGTAGTTGAAAACAATATCGCCGTGCGCAGGATCTTTTACGCGAATGGCGCTGTGCCCGAATGTGGAATACAATTCCTCGCCAGGGCCGCAGGTGATCAGACTGATAACAGCCTCTTCCGATAATTGAGTTTCGGGTGAAACCTGCGCAGACAGCGGAACCGTCCACAGAAACAACAAAAGAATGAACCAGTTTTTTGCGAACATTGCACAAGAATAGTAAAAATTATCTCTCCGATTCCGAAAAATTATTCATCCAGTAATTTCTGCAATTGCTGAGACGAAGCCACATTGAACGGATGATGCACTGAGTTGATGATCAGTTCTTTTTCGAGGGTGGTAAGGTGCCAGCTCAGCGAAATCGGTTGTTCCTGGTCGTAATGCAATTCGAAATTCACGACATCAATGGGCTTATCAAAATAAAAACTGGTGTATTGCAATAGCTGATCGTGCGTGTAATCCTGAACCTTTGTGAAGTTGCCGTACACGCTTCCCAGGGGATTGAGCAGACTTTGTACAATCGATAAATCCGCAGATTCTTCCAGCTCAAAATCCTTCAGTTGGTCGCGCACCTGAATGATGACGATTCCGCTGGTGTTGGTGCTGATCCAGTTTCTGAATGCGGCTATAAACTGAAGACTGTTGCGGAAACCAAAATTATCGCGCAATCCGGCATCCATTACCTGAATTTTCGGAGAGCTTGGCATACTCACGCTGGGCATAACATAAGGAAAGGTGGCGTTCATCCGAAGTACCGATAGAAACTCTACATTCTTCGCGCCCTGATCTTCAAACAACCGCATAAATTCGACATTCTCTGTGGTCGGATCGTTGTGCATCGATGCATCGGGATGGTTGTTCGAGAAATAAGAGGCTGGTTGTGCGGAAATAATCATTCTGCGATTGTCTTCGGTGATGG
>CALDPJ010000146.1 GCA_937911795.1 uncultured Flavobacteriales bacterium
GCCTGTTTTTCTGCTCTTGTTAATGCCACGTAAAACAACCGTCGTTCTTCTTCCAGACCCGACCGGCTGTCGAGCGCCATTTGCGATGGAAACAGGTTCTCTTCCATCCCGACGATATAGACATAAGGAAACTCCAGTCCTTTTGCCGCGTGAATGGTCATCAATGTGACTTTGTTGTGGTCGTCATCGTCCTGATCGGCATCGGTAAGCAGCGCAACATCAATAAGGAAGTCACTTAGGGTGCTGACGGCATCCGGATTCTCTTCTTTATTCCGGTCAGAGAAATCCTTCATTCCGTTCAGCAATTCCTGAATGTTTTCGTAGCGACTTACGCCTTCGGGAGTCTTGTCGGCGTGCAGCTCGCGCAGCAATCCGGTGTTCGAAGCAATCAGATGCCCGAGTTCATAAGCTTCCATGGTATCCATCTGTTGACGGAAACCGAGCATCATGGAAACGAATCCCAGCAATTGATTCTCGATGTTCGAACGAAGGTTTACGCCGTACTGTCTCAGGTTGGTCAGTACCTCCCAGAGATCTGTCTGGTGTTCCATGGCAGCGGCAGAGATTCGATCGATGGATGACTGGCCGATTCCGCGTGCCGGATAATTGATGACGCGCTTGAGTGCTTCTTCGTCCTTCGGGTTGGCCGCCAGCCTGAAGTAACTGAGCAGATCTTTTACTTCCTTGCGCTGGTAAAACGACATTCCACCATAAATGCGGTAGGGGATGTTGAGTTTGCGCAGGGCCTCCTCCAGCGAACGAGACTGCGCATTGGTTCGGTACAAAATGGCGAAATCGGTGTACATCGCCTTTTCCTCCATCTGCGTGTCGAAAATATCATTCGCTACATAAAATCCTTCTTCGTTGTCAGAAACACAGCATTTTACTTTGATAACATTGCCTTCGGCATTATCTGTCCAGACCGTTTTTTCAATCTGATTTTTGTTTTTGGCAATGATGCTGTTTGCTGCGTTGACGATGACTTTTGTCGAACGATAGTTCTGTTCCAATTTAAACAGCCTGTAATCGGGGTAGTCTTTTTTGAAGTTGAGAATGTTGTAGATATCTGCTCCTCGAAAGGCATAAATACTTTGGGCGTCATCGCCCACAACACAAATATTTTCGTTCAGCGCAGCGAGCTTCTTTATAATAAGGTATTGAGAGTAGTTGGTATCCTGGTACTCATCCACCAATACATGATGGAATTTGTGTTGGTATTTATGCAGGACTTCCGGAAAATCGCGCAGCAACACATTGGTGTTGTATAGCAAATCGTCAAAATCCATAGCTCCGGCCTTAAAACACCGTATGGCGTAGGCACTATAAATGTCTGCCATTTTGGCCCGTCCCGAAAGATGATCTTCTGTATTGATATCGCTGTTCTGCCGGTATGCTTCGGGCGAAATCAAATTGTTTTTGGCTGCGGATATTCTGCCCAGCACAACTCCGGGTTTGTAGATTTTATCATCCAGGCTCATGCTTTTGATGATGGACTTCAAAAGGCTTTTACTGTCGGAGGTATCGTAAATGGTAAAATTGGAAGGATAACCCAGACGTTCGGCTTCTACACGAAGGATTTTAGCGAAAACGGAGTGGAAGGTTCCCATCCAGATATTTCTGGCTTCGCCGGCACCCACCATTTCACCAATCCGCTCTTTCATTTCGCGGGCAGCTTTGTTCGTAAATGTCAGGGCAAGGATGTTAAAAGGATCAATTCCCTGCTGAATCAGGTGCGCGATTTTGAAAGTAAGCACCCTTGTTTTTCCGGATCCGGCACCGGCAATTACCATGCTGGGGCCCGATGTATGCAGCACTGCAGCGCGCTGCGACTCGTTGAGTTTGTCTAGATATTGCACGGTTTCAAAGTTAGGACAAATTATTTGGAGGCAGGAAACATTTTCTGCTTTGTTAGTGAATAAAATTGTCGACTTTTGCAGCCTCAAATCCGGCTTAAAATTATGCTTTTCAGGGTTGCACATTTTTCTTCACACGACCCTGTGAAAAAAACGGAATTAAATTAGCGCAGCCGTTGTTTTGTATTAAAAAACTTATACCTTTGCAGCCCCAAAAATCTGAAGTTTGGGGAAATTATAACAGAATATCACGATTAATAAGGGATACGAATGCCAACAATTCAGCAGTTAGTACGAAAAGGACGAAAGGTAATTGGCAAAACCAGTAAATCGGCCGCGCTGAACTCCTGTCCTCAGCGACGAGGAGTATGTGTGCGGGTGTATACCACCACTCCTAAAAAGCCAAATTCAGCCATGAGAAAAGTGGCAAGGGTTCGCTTAACAAACGGTAATGAGGTGAATGCCTACATCGGTGGTGAAGGCCACAACCTCCAGGAGCACAGCATCGTGCTGGTGCGCGGTGGAAGGGTAAAAGATTTACCAGGGGTTCGTTACCATATTGTTCGTGGAGCACTCGATACCGCAGGTGTTGACGGGCGTAATCAAAGAAGATCAAAATACGGTACCAAGCGGCCGAAAAAATAAATTGTTTACATCTATTATTAAGAGATGAGAAGAAGAAGAGCAAAAGTTCACCCCGTACTGCCGGACCCAAGGTTCAATGACGTAATGGTTACCAAATTCGTCAACAACCTGATGTTGCAGGGCAAGAAGAACATGGCCTACAAAGTGTTTTACACAGCGATGGATCGCGTGGAAGAGAAAACACAGGAGAATAGTCTTGAGGTTTGGAAAAAAGCCGTCGAGAATATTACTCCTCAGGTAGAGGTCCGTAGTCGTCGTGTTGGGGGAGCAACCTTTCAGATTCCGGTTCCTGTTCGCGATAGCCGCAAATTGTCTATGGCAATGAAATGGCTTATTCTTTATGCGCGTCGTCGCAACGAGAAATCAATGGGCGAGCGACTGGCCAACGAAATTATGGCTGCTGCAAAACAAGAGGGTGCTGCTTATAAGAAAAAAGAAGACACTCACCGTATGGCAGAGTCGAACAAAGCTTTCTCTCACTTCCGATTCTAGAATAGCATATATACCAAGAAGTAATGGCAAAAAGAGATTTAAAATACACGAGAAACATAGGTATCGCTGCCCACATTGATGCGGGTAAAACGACCACCACAGAGCGTATTTTGTACTACGGTGGAGTGAGCCACAAACTTGGAGAAACCCACGAAGGTTCGGCTACCATGGACTGGATGGAACAGGAGCAGGAACGTGGAATTACCATTACCTCTGCTGCCACCACCCTGAAATGGCAATATCGCAATCAGGAGTACCACGTGAATATTATCGATACTCCCGGTCACGTTGATTTCACCGTAGAAGTAAATCGATCTTTGCGCGTACTCGACGGATTGGTATTTCTGTTCAGCGCCGTTGACGGCGTTGAACCGCAATCTGAAACCAACTGGCGACTGGCCAATAATTACAATGTTCCGCGAATCGGATTTGTAAATAAAATGGATCGCTCGGGTGCAGACTTCCTCAGCGTGTGCCGTCAGGTAAAAGAAATGTTGGGAAGCCAGGCGCTTCCGCTTCAGATACCAATCGGTTCTGAAGATGAATTCAGAGGTGTGGTCGATCTTATTAATTTCCGTGGAATTGTGTGGAATGAAGAAGATCTGGGAATGACCTTCGAAGTAGTGGACATTCCGGAAGATCTGCTCGAGGAGGCCAAAGAATATCGCGAGAAATTACTCGAAGCGGTGGCTGAATTCGACGACACCCTGATGGAGAAATATTTTGAAGATTCTGAGTCGCTTACAGAGCGTGAGATCCTCGATGCACTTCGCGAAGCAACCATTGCCAATAAAGTGGTTCCGATGATGTGCGGATCTTCATTCAAGAACAAAGGTGTTCAGGCGATGCTCGATATGGTGATGGAAATTCTTCCTTCTCCGGTGGATGTGGAAGCCATTGTTGGTGTGAATCCAAAAACGGATCAGGAAGAGAAAAGAAAGCCGGATGTAGACGCACCATTTGCGGCGCTGGCCTTTAAAATCGCGACCGATCCATTCGTAGGTCGTCTCTGCTTTACCCGTGCATACTCAGGAGTTTTAGAATCCGGGTCATACGTGCACAACTCACGTACCGGCAACAAAGAGCGTATCTCCAGAATTTTCCAGATGCACGCCAATAAACAAAACCAGATCGAGCGTCTGCAGGCGGGTGATATCGCTGCATTGGTTGGATTTAAAGATATTAAAACCGGAGACACACTTTGTGCGGAAGGTGCTCCGATCGTACTGGAATCTATGGATTTCCCGGAGCCGGTAATCGGAATCGCCATTGAGCCTAAAACTCAAGCCGATGTTGATAAACTCGGTATGGCCCTGGGTAAACTGAGCGAAGAGGATCCTACGTTGACCATTCACACGGACGAAGATTCCGGCCAGACCGTACTCAGCGGAATGGGCGAACTTCACCTGGATGTAATCATGGAACGTCTGAAAAGAGAGTTTAAGGTAGAAGTGAACCAGGGTGCTCCTCAGGTTGCTTACAAAGAAACCATCACCCGTAATGTAGAACACAGAGAGGTGTACAAAAAGCAAACGGGTGGTCGTGGTAAATTCGCGGATATCGTGGTTACCATCGAACCAAAAGAAGGCGAAGAAGCCGGATTGGAGTTCGTAAATGGTATCAAAGGTGGAAACGTTCCGAAAGAATTCATTCCTTCAGTAGAGAAAGGATTTAAAGAAGCTATGAAAAACGGAGTGTTGGCAGGATATCCTGTAGACAGCCTGAAAGTGACGCTTACTGACGGATCGTTCCACGCAGTTGACTCCGATCAACTCTCGTTCGAACTGGCTGCGAAGCTGGCTTATCGTACAGCGATGCCAAAAGCAGGTCCGGTTTTGCTGGAGCCCATCATGAAAGTGGAATGTATCACCCCCGAAGAAAACATGGGAGATATCGTTGGAGACTTAAACCGTCGACGTGGACAGGTAGAAGGTATGGGTGACCGTGCCGGTGCCAAGGTGATCAAAGCCAAAGTGCCGTTGTCAGAAATGTTCGGTTATGTTACTGCCCTCCGTACCATGTCGTCCGGTCGAGCCACATCAACTATGGAATTCTCTCACTTTGCTGAATGTCCTTCGAACATTGCAGAAACAGTGATTGCTAAATCAAAAGGTAAAGTAACAGCATAATAAACTCCGGATGAGCCAAAAGATCAGAATAAAACTAAAGTCGTACGATCACAACCTGGTTGACAAGTCAGCCGAGAAGATCGTTAAAACGGTGAAGACCACAGGCGCTGTTGTCAGCGGTCCGATTCCATTACCCACGCACAAGCGCATCTACACTGTACTTAGATCGCCACACGTAAACAAAAAAGCGCGCGAGCAATTTCAATTGTGTTCTTACAAAAGAATGCTCGATATCTACAGCTCATCATCCAAAACTGTGGATGCACTGATGCGCCTGGAGTTGCCAAGCGGAGTAGAAGTAGAAATAAAAGTTTGATTTTAAACAATAGCTGAGAGATGCCCGGTTTAATAGGAAAGAAAATAGGAATGACCAGCATTTACAATGCAGAAGGAAAAATCCTTCCATGCACGGTAATTGAAACAGGTCCATGTGTTGTGACTCAGGTTAAGTCAAAAGAGAAAGACGGATACGAATCTGTTCAACTCGGCTTTGGCGAGCGTACTGAGAAAAGCACACCTGCGGCACTGGCCGGTCACTTTAAGAAAGCGAAAACTACTCCCAAAGCGCGAGTAGTTGAATTCTACGACTTTAAAACTGAAGTCAATCTTGGCGATACCCTTGCCCTTGCTGATGTATTTGCCGAAGGCGAATTTGTTAGTGTGGTGGGAACATCTAAAGGAAAAGGATTCCAGGGGGTTGTAAAACGCCACAATTTTGCCGGAGTAGGCCAGGCAACACATGGTCAGCACAACCGCCTCCGTGCACCGGGATCTATTGGTGCGGCATCATATCCTGCCCGTGTATTCAAAGGAATGCGCATGGCTGGTCAGATGGGAGACAAACAGGTAACCATCGAAAACCTGGAGATATTAAAGTTAGATACCGAGAAGAACCTGATGATTGTGAAGGGAGCCATTCCCGGAGCTAAAGGATCTTATGTAATCATAAGAAAATGGAACTAGAAGTACGTAACATAGACGGTAAGGCAAGCAGCAAGAAAATAAAACTGAACGAATCGGTTTTCGCTGTAGAGCCAAACGATCACGCCATTTATCTGGATGTGAAACAGTATCTGGCCAACCAGCGTCAGGGAACTGCCAAAACAAAAGGACGTAGCGAGGTAAAAGGTAGTACCCGCAAACTGCGCAAGCAGAAAGGTACCGGTGGAGCTCGTTTCGGGGATATCAAAAGCCCGTTGCTACGTGGTGGAGGCCGGATTTTTGGACCACAGCCAAGAGACTATCACTTCAAGCTGAACAAAAAAGCCAAAGCGGTTGCGCGAAAATCTGCCCTTACCTACAAGGTAAAAGACAACCAACTGATGGTGGTGGCCGATTTCCAGATGAAGGAAGCGAAAACGAAGGAATTCATCGGGTATCTGAGCAATCTCAAAGTAGACGGTGGAAGCTCATTGTGGGTGTTGGCTGAAAAAGACGATAACCTGGTGCTCTCCATCAGAAATATTCAGGGAGCGAAAGCAGTATTGGCAAAAGACCTTTGCACATACGACATCCTGAAATACAAAAACCTGGTAATCAGCGAGAGCTCACTTACCGAGATTGAAAAAACGCTTAATAAGTAATTGTGATGAGCAAGATATTGATCAAGCCGATTATTACTGAGAAGATGACCGATGTGAGCGAGCGACTCGATCGCTACGGATTCATTGTAGATCGTCGGGCCAATAAAATCCAGATCGGTAAAGCTGTTGAAACAGCTTATGGTGTAACTGTAGATAAAGTGTGGACGATGAATTACGCCGGAAAGCATAAATCGAAATTCACCAAATCAGGTGTGGTTGAAGGTCGCAGCAATGCGTTTAAAAAAGCCATCGTGACCCTCTCAGAAGGCGAAATCGATATTTACAGCAACATTTAAGAACGGAACCATGGCAGTTAGAAAACTAAAACCAACCACCCCTGGACAAAGGCATAAAGTCATCAGTACTTTCGAGGAGATCACTCCCGGAAAGCCACTGAAGAAGTTGTTGAAAGGAGAGTCCAAATCAGGAGGTCGGAACAACACAGGTAAAATGACTATGCGCTACATCGGTGGTGGTCATAAACAACGTTACCGTTCCATCGACTTCAAGCGCGATAAAGACGGAATACCTGCAAGAGTAGCTTCTGTGGAATATGATCCGAACAGATCTGCACGCATTGCCCTGTTGAATTATGTAGATGGTGAAAAACGCTACATCGTGGCTCCCGAAGGTTTGAAAGTAGACCAGACAGTGGTTTCAGGAAAAGGTGTTGCCCCGGATTTGGGAAATACATTATTCCTCAGCGAAATTCCCCTGGGAACAGTAGTACACAATATTGAATTGCGTCCGGGTGCCGGCGGAATCATTGCACGCAGTGCAGGTGCTTACGCTCAGCTCAATGCAAGAGATGGAAAATATGCCATCCTCAAAATGCCTTCGGGTGAGATCAGAATGGTTCTGGTTACCTGTAAAGCAACCATTGGATCTGTATCGAACTCAGAGAGCTTTCTTACAGTATCCGGTAAAGCAGGTCGCAGCCGTTGGTTGGGTCGTCGTCCACGGGTTCGTGGGGTAGTAATGAACCCGGTTGACCATCCAATGGGTGGTGGTGAAGGACGTTCTTCGGGAGGTCACCCGCGCTCGCGAAATGGTGTTCCGGCTAAAGGATACATCACCCGCTCGCCGAAGAAAAAGAGTAACAAGTTTATTATTGAGAAAAGGAAGAAATAATTGAATCATGAGCAGATCCCTCAAAAAACCACCATTCATCCACTATAAGCTGATGCGCAAAGTAGAAACAGCGCAAAGCTCAGGTAAGAAAAACGTCATTAAAACATGGTCGCGGGCAAGTACGATTACTCCCGAGTTCGTGGGGCTGACGATTGCTGTGTACAACGGCCGACAGTTTATTCCTGTGTTTGTGACGGAAAACATGGTGGGACATAAATTGGGTGAATTTTCACCTACCCGACAGTTCCGGGGTCACTCAAGTAAGAAAAGATAAGAAACGCAGATAATTGATTTGAGCAATGGGTTCTCGAAAGCAAAATACGGCTCTGGCCATTAAGGAAGAAAAAAAGAATGTCAGCTTCGCGAAACTGCGAAATTGTCCAACCTCACCACGCAAAATGCGGCTGGTGGCTGATGTAATCCGCGGAGAGCGCGTAATGCCTGCACTCAACTCGCTGAAACATATGCCACAGGATGCTGCTCGTCGCCTGGAAAAGCTTTTGCTTTCTGCAGTAGCAAACTGGGAAACCAAAAACGAAGGACAGCGTGTAGATGAAGCCGACCTTGTGGTGAAAGAAATTTTCGTGGACAGCGGCCGAATGTTGAAGCGTCTACGTCCGGCACCGCAAGGAAGAGGACACCGCATCCGCAAGCGATCGAATCATGTAACCATCATTGTAGACACCGTCAATTAAGACATAGAACAGAAATTAAAATGGGACAAAAAGCAAACCCGATAGGAAACAGACTCGGTTTCATTAAAGGATGGGATTCGAACTGGTTTGGTGGCCGCGATTACAAAGACAAACTGGTAGAGGACGATAAAATCCGACAATACCTCAATGCCCGTCTGCGCAAGGCCAGCATCTCCAAAATTGTGATCGAGCGGACTTTAAAGCTGGTTACGGTAACCATTAACACGGCTCGTCCCGGGGTGATTATCGGAAAAGGTGGACAGGAAGTTGACAAGCTGAAAGAAGAGTTGAAGCAACTTACCAATAAGGAAGTTCAGATCAATATTTTTGAGATCAAACGGCCTGAGTTGGATGCCCGTTTGGTAGCCGACAGCATTGCACGCCAGATCGAAGGTCGTATTTCTTTCCGTCGGGCCATCAAAATGTCGATTGCCTCAACCATGCGAATGGGAGCAGAAGGAATTAAGGTAACCATTTCGGGTCGTCTGAACGGAGCAGAAATGGCACGTACAGAATCTTTCAAAGAAGGACGTACACCATTGCATACCTTCCGTGCCGATATCGACTACGCTTTGTCTGAAGCCCACACAAAAATGGGACGAATCGGAGTGAAAGTGTGGATCTGTAAAGGCGAAGTCTACGGAAAAAGAGATTTGTCGCCCAACATCGGATTGGCTAAGAATAAAGCCAAAGCTGGTGCCGGTGGTGGTGGTCCCAGAAAAAAGAAATAATAACACAGTCAGAGGAAAGCAAAACGAGTAGCGATGTTACAACCGAAGAGAACGAAATTCCGCAAAATGCAAAAAGGCCGCATCAAAGGCAATGCGACACGCGGAACAACTATAGCATTTGGAAGCTTTGGGCTCAAAACCATGGACGAAGGATTTATAACCTCCCGCCAGATTGAGTCAGCCAGGATTGCAGTGACCCGTTTTATGAAGCGTGAAGGGAAAGTATGGATCCGAATTTTTCCGGATAAACCCATCACCGCCAAACCAGCCGAAGTACGGATGGGTAAGGGAAAAGGAGCTCCGAGTCACTGGGTAGCGGTAGTACGCCCTGGTAGAATCATGTTCGAAGCAGATGGTGTGCCTTTGGATGTCGCTAAAGAAG
The DNA here is from genome assembly GCA_937911795.1 of uncultured Flavobacteriales bacterium. Classification (GTDB taxonomy): domain Bacteria; phylum Bacteroidota; class Bacteroidia; order Flavobacteriales_D; family SKUL01; genus SKUL01. The sequence goes on from CALDPJ010000146.1 coordinate 9,642, forward strand.
CACTTCGTCTTGCCGCACAAAAGCTGCCGGTTAAAACAAAGTTTGTAGTACGAACTGATTACTCTGAATAAAACTGCACGAGATGAAAACCTCCGAAATCGTTGAGCTGACCCTCGAAGAACTAAATGATAAGCTGCTGGTAGAAACCGAAAGCTACGACAAATTGCGCATGTCGCACACTGTTTCCAGTCTGGAGAACCCAATGCAGATCCGTCAAAAGCGTAGAACATTGGCCCGTCTTAAAACAGAATTGAGAAAACGCCAACTGCAAGCTAATAAGTAAGACAATGACCGAAAGAAATTTAAGAAAAGAACGCGTGGGCATCGTCACCAGCAACAAAATGGATAAATCCATCACCGTAGCTGTTCTGACCAAGGTTAAGCACCACACTTACGGGAAGTTCATGAGCAAAACCCGAAAGTTTATGGCTCACGACGAAAAACAGGAGTGCGGAATCGGCGATCGCGTACGCATCATGGAGACCAGACCACTGAGCAAAAGCAAATGCTGGAGACTGGTAGAGATTCTCGAAAAAGCTAAATAAATCAGGTAACAAGGATCAACGATGATACAACAGGAATCTAGATTAAAAGTTGCGGATAACAGTGGTGCTAAAGAGGTACTTTGTATTCGCGTCCTCGGAGGAACAGGCCGCAGGTATGCATCAATCGGTGATACCATCGTCATCTCCGTTAAAGAGGCAATGCCCAATAGCAACGTCAAAAAAGGAATGGTGTCGAAAGCCGTAGTGGTTCGAACCCGCAAAGAAGTACGTCGCCCTGATGGATCCTATATCCGGTTTGACGAAAACGCGGCAGTTTTACTGACCACCACCGGCGAGATGCGCGGAACACGGATCTTCGGACCGGTAGCCCGCGAATTGAGAGATAAGCAATTCATGAAAATTGTATCACTCGCTCCCGAGGTGATCTAAAAGCGACTAAAATGAGCAAGAAAATACATATCAAAAAAGGCGATCAGGTTCAGGTTACTACCGGAAACGCAAAAGGTGAAACCGGGCGGGTGATTTCTATTGATCGCACCAAAGATCGCGCACTGGTGGAAGGTCTCAATATGATGACCCGTCACGTAAAACCCGACGCATCCAATCCACAAGGTGGAATTGTGAAAAAAGAAGCCGGTATTCATCTGTCCAACCTGATGTTGATCGACCCTACGTCGAAAAAACCAAGCCGGGTTGGAAGAAAAGCCGACAGTGAAGGTAAATTAGTAAGGTATTATAAAAAATCAGGGGAGGTTGTAAAATGAGCTACACGCCACGATTAAAAACCAAGTATCGCGAGGAGATAGTTCCTGCTTTGATGAAGCAGTTCAACTATACAAGCGTAATGCAGGCGCCGGTTATTCAGAAGATTTGTCTGAACCAGGGGCTGGGTGATGCAGTTGCCGACAAGCGAATTGTCGAGCACGCAGTAGAAGAAATGTCTACCATCGCAGGTCAGCGCGCTGTCGCTGCAAACTCAAAGAAGGATATTTCGAACTTCAAACTTCGTAAAGGCATGCCCATCGCGGCACGTGTAACCCTGCGCGGAGACAGAATGTACGATTTCCTCGACAGACTGCTGTCGGTTTCGTTGCCACGAACCCGCGACTTCAGAGGCGTAAAAGCTTCAGGATTCGACGGACGCGGAAACTTTTCGATGGGTGTGAAGGAGCAAATTATTTTTCCTGAAATCGATATCGACAAAGTGAAAAACATCAACGGAATGGATATCACTTTCGTTACATCGGCCAATACCGATGAAGAAGCAAAAGCATTATTAAAAGAATTCGGATTCCCGTTCACAAAATAATCAACTGAACCATGGCAAAAGAATCAATGAAAGCCCGAGAGCGTAAACGTCAGCGAATGGTGGCGCAATACGCAGAGAAAAGAGCCGCGCTCAAAGCAGCCGGCGATTGGGAAGGGCTGCAGAAATTACCTAAAAATTCATCCAAAGTACGCCTGCACAACCGTTGCGAGCTTACCGGACGACCACGCGGATACATGCGTCAGTTTGGAATTTCACGGGTAACTTTTCGCGAAATGGCACTGAACGGATTGATACCGGGAATCACAAAAGCCAGTTGGTAATCCTACACAAGAAAAGAACAAGATCATGACTACCGATCCAATAGCAGATTATTTAACCCGCATTCGTAATGCGGTACAGGCACGCCACAAAGTGGTTCAGATTCCTGCGTCGAACCTGAAGAAGGAAATGACCAAAATCCTGAAGGAAAAAGGTTACATCCTGAACTACAAGTTCGAAGATGACGACAAACAAGGCATTATTAAAATTGCATTGAAGTACAACCCACGTACCAAGATTCCTGCAATTCGCAGTATTCAACGGATTAGTCGCCCCGGTTTACGAAAGTATGTGGGTGCCGAAGATTTGCCACGGGTATTGAATGGTCTTGGAATATCTATCCTGTCGACCTCTTCAGGTGTGATGACCGAAAAAGAAGCTAAAACGCATAAGGTGGGCGGAGAAGTGCTCTGCTACATATATTAAACAAGAAGTTATGTCAAGAATTGGTAAGGCAATCATTAATCTACCCAGCGGCGTAGAGTTTAAGGTGTCGGAAGATAACATCGTTACCGTTAAAGGACCTAAAGGCGAGTTGACTCAGCCCTTAGCCTCCTTCCTGACGATTAAGCAGGAAGACGGCGTAATCGAACTGGTACGGGCCAACGAGGAGAAAGCTACACGCGCAGTACATGGTTTGTCAAGAGCGTTGATCAACAACATGATTGAAGGCGTATCCAAAGGATTCGTGATTCAGCAGGAGTTGATCGGAGTTGGTTTCCGTGCGAAAGCGCAGGGTCAGAATCTTGAGTTAACCCTCGGATATTCGCACCCAATCCTGTTCCAGATACCCGATGAGGTAAGCGTGAAAGCCGAAGCTGAAAAAGGAAAGCCGCCAACCATCACCCTGGAGTCACACGACAAACAATTGATTGGTCAGGTAGCCGCAAAGATCCGATCATTCAGAAAACCGGAGCCATTTAAAGGAAAAGGTATCCGTTTCAAAGGAGAACAATTGAGAAGAAAAGCTGGAAAATCAGCTGCTAAATAATTTGAACAATGGCACTTTCTAAACAACAGAGAAGACAAAGAATCAAACGCAGATCCCTGCAAACCGTATCGGGAACTGCCGAACGACCAAGGTTGTCTGTATACCGCAGCAACAAGCAGTTTTATGCTCAGCTGATTGATGATACTTCCGGAACCACTCTGGTTGCCGCAGGATCACTTAAAGTGACAGAAGCCCAGAAAGTTGCCCGGTTAGAACAGGCGCGCATCATGGGTAAAGAGCTGGCTGAAAAAGCGGTGGCTGCCGGATATTCAAGTGTGGTTTTCGACCGCAGCGGATACCTCTACCACGGTCGTGTAAAACAATTTGCTGAGGCAGCCAGAGAGGCAGGCCTTAAATTCTAAGAAAACGAGATATGTCAACAGAAAACATCAGAAGAGTAAAGTCGAGCGACATTGAACTGAAGGATAAGCTCGTTGGAATTAACCGGGTAACCAAGGTAACCAAAGGTGGTCGGACCTTTACCTTCTCTGCAATTGTTGTGGTAGGTAACGAAAATGGCGTTGTTGGACACGGACTGGGTAAATCCAAAGAGGTAACCGGAGCAATCGCCAAAGGAATTGACGATGCTAAGAAGAACCTTATTAAAGTACCTATTGTGAAAGGAACTGTTCCTCACAAACAATACGGTAAGTATGGTGGAGCTTTGGTTTTGTTGAAGCCTGCTACCAACGGAACCGGAGTAATCGCGGGAGGATCGATGCGTGCAGTTCTTGAAAGTGCCGGAATCACCGACGTACTCGCAAAATCGCAAGGTTCTTCTAACCCCCACAACGTAGTGAAAGCTACTTTGAATGCACTGGAGAATATGCGTGATGCATATACCGTTGCACAACATCGTGGGGTTACAATTGATAAAGTATTTAACGGATAATTCCACCAGTCATGGCAAAAGTTAGAATAGTACAGGTGAAGAGTTCAATCAAACGTCCAAAAGATCAGAAAGCAACCCTGGTTGCACTGGGGATTAAAAGAATGAACCGACCCGTCGAGAAAGAGGTAAATCCTCAGATCATGGGAATGATTAAGAAAGTTCAGCACATGCTGAAAGTAGAAGAAGTAAAGTAATCACATAATACAAAGAAATTATCATGGATCTGAGTAAATTAAAACCAGCCGAAGGATCTGTTAAGAAGCGAAAGCGAGTTGGTAGGGGAGAAGGTTCCGGTCACGGAGGCACTTCTACCCGCGGACACAAAGGCGCTAAATCCAGATCGGGTTATTCCAGAAAGAAGGGATTTGAAGGAGGGCAGATGCCGCTTCAACGTCGTGTTCCGAAATTCGGATTTAAAAACATCAACCGCGTAGAATATCGCGGTATCAACCTCGATACGCTCCAGGAGCTCGTTACCACCCACAATTTAAGCGATGTATCGGTTGAGTTTCTGGTAGAGAAAGGACTGGCGCACAAAAACGATCGGGTAAAAATTCTCGGACGCGGAGAACTCAGTACCAAATTTTCCATTAAAGCTCATGCCTTTTCGGCGTCGGCCAAGTCTGCTATTGAAGAGCAGGGCGGAGAAGCCATAACCCTGTAAGCGCGATGAAGAACTTTATAGAGACCATAAAGAATATCTGGAAAATCGAAGACCTTCGGTTCAGAATCCTGGTAACCCTCGGATTTCTGCTGATCTATCGTATCGGGTCTTTTGTAGTTCTTCCGGGAGTAGATTCTGTTGCATTGGAAGTTGCCAACGAAGGTAGCGGTGGCGGTCTTGGAGACCTGCTTTCGCTCTTTACCGGTGGAGCATTCTCCCGTGCATCGATCTTCGCACTCGGAATCATGCCTTACATTTCTGCATCCATTATCATGCAGTTGATGGGAGTGGCGGTTCCGGCAATTCAGAAAATGCAGAAAGAAGGTGAGAGCGGACGTAAAAAGATTACCCAGTACACGCGTCTTCTCACCATCGTTATTACCATCTTTCAGGCTCCAACTTACATTGTTGCAACCGTACCAGCCGAAGCGCGACTCGATGATTCAGCTTTCTGGTGGACGATGACAACCATTATCCTTTCTTCCGGAACCCTGTTTGTAATGTGGCTCGGAGAGAAAATCACCGACAAAGGAATCGGAAACGGTATTTCCATGATCATCATGATCGGAATTATCGCCGGATTACCAAGCGCATTCTTCCAGGAAGTAGTTGGACGTCTCGGACCAGGTGGTGGTGGAATGGTAATGTTGTTGATTGAAATGTTAATCCTGCTGGTGATCATTGGCGCTACCGTAGCATTGGTTCAGGCCGTGCGACGTGTGCCGATTCAATTCGCACGCCGGTCTGCGGGGCCTGCCGGACAACAGGTTCAGGGAGCTCGTCAGTACTTGCCACTAAAGGTGAATGCTGCCGGTGTAATGCCGATCATCTTTGCCCAGGCCATCATGTTTGTGCCGCTGTATGTTGCACAGGCATTGGAAGCAGAACCAGGAGCCTTCCTGAATTCGCTGACCGATTTCAACGGCTTGTGGTACAATGTTCTGTTTTTCCTTGTGATTATAGCATTCACTTACTTCTATACAGCGATTACTGTAAATCACAATGAAATGGCCGACAACCTGAAACGTCAGGGTGGTTTTATACCAGGTGTGAAGCCGGGACGAGACACCGCCGATTTCATTGACACTGTTTTATCGCGTATTACATTACCGGGATCAATCTTCCTGGGTCTGATTGCAATTTTACCCGCATTTGCGGTTCAGTTCGGAGTGAAGCAAGGATTTGCGATCTTCTTCGGTGGAACCTCATTGTTGATTATGGTGGCAGTAATTCTCGATACCCTTCAGCAAATTGAAAGTCACCTGCTGATGCGCCATTATGATGGCTTAATGGAAACCGGAAGGCTCAAAGGCAGACGTGACTCCGCATTTGGAATGACCGCATAAGTATGGCAAAACAAACATCTATAGAGCAGGACGGCGTAATTGTGGAAGCATTGTCCAATGCGATGTTCAAAGTTGAACTCGAAAACGGACACACCATTGTTGCACACATCTCCGGAAAAATGCGGATGCACTACATCCGGATTCTGCCTGGCGACAAGGTGAAAGTAGAAATGTCGCCATACGATTTGAGTAAAGGAAGAATAACATTCAGATACAAATAATGCTACAGTTTGCA
>CALDPJ010000147.1 GCA_937911795.1 uncultured Flavobacteriales bacterium
GCCGGCCAAGAATCACCTGAGGCATATTCAGGGCTTTACCTACCCGCCGCACTTCGTCCTTGAACAACGAGCGCAACGGTTCCACCACTTTCAGTTTCATAAAATCTGGCAAACCGCCCACATTGTGATGGCTTTTAATAGTAGCCGATGGTCCGTTGACCGAAACCGACTCAATTACATCCGGATAAATCGTTCCCTGACCGAGCCATTTCACCTCTTCAATCAGGTGTGCTTCTTCGTCAAATACGTCAATAAACACCCGACCGATGGCCTTGCGTTTCTCTTCCGGATCGGTAAGTCCTGCCAGTGCTTTATAAAACTGATCGCTGGCATCAACACCTTTTACATTCAGTCCCATTCCTTTGTAACCATCCAGAACGGTTTCGAATTCATTCTTCCGCAAAAGACCATTGTTGACAAAAATGCAGTACAGGTTTTTGCCGATGGCTTCGTGCAGCAATAAGGCCGCTACCGAAGAATCAACGCCTCCGCTAAGGCCCAATACAACTTTGTCATTTCCCAGTTGTTCCCGGAGTCCTTTAATTGTTGTTTCTGCAAAGGCATCGGGAGTCCAGTCCTGTGCACAACCGCAGATGTTCACAACAAAATTGCGCAGTAGCTCCATTCCATCGGATGAATGATAGACTTCGGGATGAAACTGAATGCCATAGGTTTCTTCGCCTTTGATGTGATATCCGGCCACCTTTACATCCGGTGTACTGGCGACTATTTCAAAATCGGGAGGCAATTCAGAAATGGTATCTCCGTGCGACATCCACACCTGTGAGAAATTGCTCACCCCTTTCATCAGGGCGTGTTCCTTATCAACAAATGAAAGATTGGCCCGGCCATACTCGCGGATTTCTGAAGGACGAACCATGCCGCCATCGTTGTGAACAAGCAATTGCGCTCCGTAGCACACGCCGAGCAACGGAAACTTTTTGCGGAATTTATCCGGATCCGGTTTTGGAGCATTGCCATCGTGTACTGAATGCGGGCTGCCGGAGAATATTACTCCGCGTACATTATCGAGGTTTTCGGGAACATGATGATAGGGATGAATTTCGCAGTAAACATTCAACTCGCGTATCCGCCGTGCTATCAACTGGGTATATTGCGATCCGAAGTCGAGGATCAGAATTGTTTCTGGCATGGCGCAAAGATAGCAGCAAAAGTTTTTGAAACCCCACGTCGAGACCATCTTTTGAACAGCCTGTGTTGAGGAAAACGAATCAATTTCCGGGCCCGCAGGCGTTGTATTCCAATTTGCGTTCTCAACAGTAGAGATATCCATTCGCCAAAGGAGAATTTAGCCACCTCAGCTTTGCGGATTTCTCTCTCTGCGGAAACTATAGTATAAAGAGTGTTTGTTCAACAGTATACCATAATTCATTTAACCCACTTGACGCTAAAACCTAAAAAAACCTAAAGTTTCCTTACAATAATGCCGGATTATTGCATGAAAATCATATATTTAAAAAATGGCTATGTGGAGGGAAATGATATTTTGAATCCGCAAGGGAAACTTAGAAACTGGTCAATACAGAGATTATGAAAAAGCCATCAAGGTCTGCCGGAGAGGATAGCAGTGAACAAGAAGATCTGTACATACTGGCAATCGGTGCTTCGGCAGGAGGCATGGAAGCTATCCATCTGCTTTTCGACCATACTCCACAGGACGGGGTAGCCTATGTGATTATTCAACATCTCTCTCCCCATCATAAAAGTTTTATGGCAGAACTGCTCGCCAAACACAGCAAACTGCAAATTTCTGAGGCTGAAGAAAACATGTACATCGAACCCAACCAGGTGTACCTGATGCCCAAAGGGATGAACATGACTGTTAAAAACAGAAAACTACACTTAACCCAAATCCGCCCCAATCAACCCAACACGGCCATTGATATTTTTCTCAATTCCCTGGCCGAAGATCAACGCGATAAAAGTATTGCTGTGATTTTGTCGGGCACAGGCACAGATGGCACCAAAGGTATAGCAGCGATTAAGCAACATGGCGGAATGGTGATTGTACAGGATCCGGAAAGCGCAAAATTTGACGGAATGCCGAACAGTGCAATCGCATCCGGCAATGTCGATTCCATCCTTTCTCCCGAGAAAATTCCGGATGAGATTGCCGCCTACATGCAGCGGGATATATTAGAGAACAGTTTTAAACAGAATTCAGAAGCAGATGAATCAACGCTGCTGGAAATTCTTAATTTGATTCAGAAACACACTCCTCTGGACTTTACGGACTATACGCGTCCAACTATTATCCGAAGAATAGTGATCAGGATGACGCACAATAAACTAAATTCCCTGGAGGAGTATGTGCAATTCCTCAAGGCAAATCCCGAAGAAACAAATATCCTTGCCAAAGAATTTCTCATCAGCGTCACAGAATTTTTCAGAGACCCGGAGGCTTTTGAACTGATAAAAGAAAAAGTCCTTCCGGAAATTGTTGAAAACAAACTATTGGTAGATACTTTAAAAGTTTGGGTAGTTGGTTGCGCTACCGGTGAAGAGGCATATTCACTGGCCATCCTCATTACGGAATATCTTACCGAACGCAAAAAGAACCTTGAAGTCAAAATTTTTGCCAGCGACATTGATAAAGCTGCACTCGCTCATGCAGCGAAAGGAGTGTATGCTGAACGAACGTTGAAGAATGTTTCTGAAGAACGTCTCAACAAGTATTTTGTGAAAAAGGATAACAACTACAAAGTCCGGGATAACGTGCGTAAGATGATCATTTTCGCCGACCACAACATTGTAAAACAGCCGCCTTATGGTAAAATTGACCTCATTAGTTGTCGGAATGTTTTGATCTATTTCAACCCGATTTTACAAAAGAAAATACTGACATCGCTTCACTTCTGCCTTAATCCGGACGGGTATATGTTTTTGGGGCCCAGTGAAAGTCTGGGCGAATTGAAAAGCTCATTTGCGGAAATTGATAAGAAATGGAGGATTTTTAAAAGCACACAGGCCGTTCGTAATATGGCGAATACGACTTACACTACGCCTGGTTATGACCAGAAATGGATGGATTCTTTTTCCGGCAAAACGCCCGTTAAACTTATCATTAAAAACAACCATGCAGAATTTATAAAAACCACACTTCTCGAAGAGTCGGGATACAAAGCAGGCGTGTGCATTGATGGAGAATTTAAAATCGTCGATTCATTCGGCGATATTGAACAATACCTGCTGCCTAAAATGTTTACTTTCGACCTGCTGGAAATGTTGCCTGATGAGTTGGCAATTGCCACCTCTACCACTCTGTACAAAGCGCTCAAAGAGAACAAAAGGACATCCATTAAGGATGTAAAATTCCGGAGAAATGAGTCCGTTCATTCGGTAAACGTCTTCGTTAAACCTTTCACATCGGAAGATCCGTCCAGTCAAAAGTTGATGCTGATACTCTTTAATGAGACGGAATCGAAAAAAATCACGGAAAATGAAACTGAAATTTTTGACCGGGAGACACATACCCAGCGGTATTTGAAGGAGATGGAAGCCGAACTTGCAGAAACCAAACAAAAGCTGAGTGATTCGTTTGAAGCGCTGGACATGTCTAATGACAATATATCCTCCTATAACGAAGAACTAATTTCGAGCAATGAAGAATTGCAAAGTACTAATGAAGAGTTGCAATCCGTAAACGAAGAATTGCAAACCGTCAACAACGAATATCAACTCAAAATAAAAGAGTTGGCAGAATTAAACGACGATCTGAGCAATTATTTCAAAGGAACTACCAACGGTCAGATTTATGTAGACAATAAACATATTATCAGAAAATTCACACCATCTGCCGTCAAGCAGGTGAATCTGAAAGAAAGTGATACGGGGCGTCCATTGAGCGACATATCCACCAACATCCGATTCGAAACGCTTATCAACGACATAGATGAGGTGATATTGACCACAATACCCAGAGAAAAAGAAATACAAACGACCGACGGAAAGTGGTATCAGATGATGATTATACCTTATATAAAACAGAACAACGAAAAAGACGGTGCGGTCATTACGTTCAATGATATTACGGAGCTAAAATCCATACAATCAAAACTCACTAAGATCAATGCCGATCACGGTCCCTTTATTTATTCGGCCGGCCACGATTTAAAGGGTCCGTTGGCAAAAATTTCTGCACTTATTTCTTATATGCAGGAAGCTCAGGATTCGGGAAATCCGGAATCCAAGAAGATCATGAATATGGTGCATTCCTCAGTAGACAAATTGATGGAAACCATCAACGAGCTCTCGGACATTACCAATATAGAAAAGGAAATAGAGGTTCCGTCTGCAGTCAATATTCCCAAACTTTTGGAAGATATTGAAACTGGAATTGCCGATACGCTGAAAAATTCTAAAACCCACATTCATCACGATTTAAAAATCAAGGAAATCTCTTTTTCCAGAAAGAATCTACGCAGTATTGTATTGAACCTTATCGGAAATGCCATCAAGTACAAATCCCCGGATCGTGATCCCGAAATCACCATCAAGACAGAACCAGTTTCAGATTCCGTAATTCTGTCTGTTCAGGACAATGGACTGGGAATGGAAAATGAAAAAATGATGGATATTTTTGCGAAGTTCACTCGCAAGCACAATCATGTTGAAGGCAAAGGGATCGGGTTATTTCTGGTGAAAAAGATGATGGACAACGCAGGTGGAGAAATTGAAGTCGAAAGCGAATTGGGTAAAGGTTCAACGTTTAAACTTTATTTTAAAGTTCCAGCTCTTCTGGAAAAACAGAAGCAAGATTGAGTATGGCAAAAATGCTCCAAAGAATGTCCTCACCGTCATAGATTACCTCCATTTAACATTCCTGTTAAGAATGTTTCCATAACGCGGAACCCGCTGATTTTTTGGTACTTTTGTAGGACCGAACAGAAGAATTATGATCCTCAGGTGGATAATATCCGCATTCGTTTCAGGCCTGCTTGTACAGGCCACTGCCCAAACGGTTTTTGACCCCGGGGATGTGGTTATTTTAGGGGTCAATGCTAATAACTCAGATTGTGGAGGATCGACAAGCGGTGAAGATGTCATCAGTTTTGTATGTTTTAAAGATCTTACTCCCGGAACAACACTCGACTTTACGGATAATGGCTGGGAGCGCGCCAATGCGGGTTTCTGGGGAACAACGGAAGGAGTCATTCGGATAACCCGCACCGGAACAACCATCCCCGCCGGAACGGTTATAACCATACGAATCAATAATAATTCCATGACCGGTCTTTCGCCCGATGCGATGTGGAATTCAGCTCACTTAAGTGGCGGAGCCTACAATTTGAATCTAAACAACTCCGGCGACCAGATTTTCATTATGCAAGGAGGGAGTTGGACAACAGGTGGAAGTCCTCATTTCGGCACATACAGCGGCAATGTATTGTTTAGTTTCTCCACTACAGGATGGTCAACTTTCACAGGCACGCCCTTATCACCCGAAGAATCAGCTATATATCCAGGAATGATTTGCCTCAGTTTGGCGCCAACCATTACCAGTGATTTTAATAAATATACAGGTGACCTAACCCCTACAACCCAGCGGATTTGGCTCGGTCGCGTCAGCGAAACCACCAACTGGTCTTCTTTCGGTAATTGTGCTGCGTACAATGCCGGGCTTCCGCTTTACCAGACCGGATTCTCCATTGGCATTCTGCCTGGTGGCTTTGAAGAAGGATACTGGCTGGGAATTGATAGCAACGAGTGGTTTGATTGCGAAAACTGGGAAAACCTGCGTGTTCCGGAAGAGGACACAGATGTACTGTTG
>CALDPJ010000148.1 GCA_937911795.1 uncultured Flavobacteriales bacterium
TTGTGCGAAGCGTAGTACGGCGCGGTCGTGGAGCCGGAGCAATGCGTACAAAAGTATCCAGCAATTCCTGCACGCCGAAGTTGTTGAGGGCGCTGCCGAAAAATACAGGCGCAACATCTCCGGATTCATAACTCTTTTCGTCAAAGTCGCCGTAAACACCTTCTATGAGCTCTACATCCTCGCGCAGTCGGTCTGCTTTTTCCTTACCAACCGTAACTTCCAATCGCTCATCGGTAAGGTCGTCCAGTGCAAGTGCATCCTGCTCAATCTTTGTTTTGTTGGGATTGAAGAGTTTAAGAGTGGTGTTAAACAGGTTGAAAACTCCTTTAAAACTGTCGCCAATTCCAATCGGCCAGCTCAGGGGTCGCGTTTTAATGGATAGTTTTTCTTCGAGTTCATCCAGCAAGTCAAAAGGATCTTTTCCTTCCCGATCCATTTTATTGACGAAGATAATGACCGGCGTTTTGCGCATCCGGCAGACCTCCATCAATTTTTCAGTCTGCTCCTCAACACCTTTCACACAGTCAATTACCAGGATTACACTGTCCACAGCGGTAAGGGTGCGGAAGGTATCCTCAGCAAAGTCTTTGTGACCCGGTGTATCGAGAATATTGATGTTTTTATCCTGATACTGGAAACCCATAACAGAAGTAGCTACCGAAATACCACGTTGCCGCTCGATCTCCATAAAATCGGAAGTTGCGGTTTTCGTAATCTTATTGCTTTTTACCGCTCCGGCAGTTTGAATGGCGCCTCCGAAAAGAAGAAACTTTTCTGTCAGCGTGGTTTTCCCGGCATCCGGGTGGCTGATAATGGCAAAAGTTTTTCTCTTTTCGATTTCGTCTGTCAATCCCATGGCGCTAATTTGGCGCAAAGGTAATTAAAAGGCAGGCAGAAAATTTTATAACTCAACACAAACCGTTGCAACAATCGGCTGATGCAATTGTATTAACTTAGCGAGGAAATCATAAATTAAAACCATGAGGATAAATTTTTACTCCATTTTTACGTGTTGCGCACTTTCGGTTTTTGCTACCGAATCTTTTGCGCAGGTTACGCCCGGTTGTACCGATCCGGATGCCGTTAATTACAATATCGATGCGGATGAAGACGATGGCTCGTGCGAGTACCTCGTATCTCCGTTAAATATCGATCTGAATGTTTTTGCAACCGGATTGTCGAGTCCTGTTGCAATGACGCACGCCGGTGATGAACGATTGTTCGTTTGTGAACAGACTTCGGGAAGGGTTCGTATTCTCGACGAGAACGGATCAATCATCGGCACTTTGATCAACGTTTCTTCGGATATCAATGGAGGCGGGGAGCGCGGTTTGCTCGGAATTGCTTTTCACCCCGATTTTGATGAGAACGGATATTTCTACCTCAATTACACCAACAATTCCAACGATACCGAGATCATCCGGTATACTGTTTCTGAAGAGGATCCGAACGTTGCAGACGACGATTCAGGGTTGATTATCCTGCAGATCGAACAGCCTTACCTCAATCACAATGCCGGAAGTCTGGCCTTTGGACCCGATGGATATTTGTACATTCCTATGGGTGATGGTGGCGATGGTGGTGATCCCGACAACAATGCCCAGACCCGCACCGAAATGCTCGGAAAAGTGCTGAGGATAGATGTGAATGGTGATGATTTTCCAGGTGATTCAGATAGAAACTACAGCATTCCGGCCGATAATCCTTTTGTAGATGATTCCACAACGCTGGATGAAATCTGGGCCATCGGAACGCGCAATCCCTGGAAATTTTCCTTTGACCGCGAAACCGGAGATCTCTGGATGGGTGATGTAGGACAAAACGCCTATGAAGAAGTCAATTTCCAACCAGCTTCAAGTACCGGAGGAGAGAATTACGGGTGGCGCTGTTTCGAAGGTTTTCATAATTACAATACATCCAATTGCCAGAGTTTTGAAAATTACACAGCTCCCGTAGCAGAATTTGATCAGGACGATTATGGATGGTGTTCGGTTATCGGAGGATATGTATACCGCGGAAGCGAATATCCATTGCTTGAAGGGCGCTTTCTAATGACTGATTACTGTCGCGGAGATTTTTACACGCTACATCAAAATTCTCTGGGAGAGTGGGTTCAGGAACTCGTCGATGAAGATTATGCCGGACCATTTCAGGGTTTCACGGGTTTTGGAGAGGATGTAAATGGTGAGTTGTACACTTTCCGCAGCAACGGAACTGTTTATAAGATCGAAGAAGTTTGTTCGGCCTCGATTCCCGAGATAACGGTTGACGAAGCATTGCTGACTTCATCACCGGGTGAAAGTTACCAATGGTTGCTGAACGGATTGCTGATTGAAGGCGCTACAAACCAAACATACACCGTTGAAGCGAACGGAGATTATTCGGTAGTCGTAGATGCCGGAAACGGCTGCGTGGTGGAGTCTGAAGCCGTTACCATTTTTGTTACTTCTGTGGTTGATACAGGAATCCGTAGCCTGAGCCTGAGTCCGAATCCCGGCACTGGCCTGGTGAATCTACGCGCCAAGTTGAGTCGACAGGGAGAAATGAATGTTCAGGTATTCGATCAAACCGGCCGTTTCGTTGATGCCAAGGCCATTGGAGGCGTTTCAGGGCACATCCATCAGCCGCTCGACTTCAGCCATCTCAGCGAAGGTATTTATCTGGTGAAAGTAAATCTTGGTGAATATTTTGAAATGCACCGGCTTGTAATCGTTCGGTAATAAAGCATTAATCGTGACTAAAGGCAAAGTCTGATTTCATCAGATACATCGAGCTGCGATGCATTTTTATAATGCAGAATAAGGTATTATTCAATTCACTTGAATTGGTAATGATATTGTAAATCAGTGTCAGAAATGAAAATTATGGCATATTTTTATTTTGCTGAGTCCAAAATCTATTCGTTCTTGACGTGAATAAAAAAGATTGCCATGAAATCCGGTACATCTCTTTCTGCTTATCGTCTGGAGTTAATGATGATTTTTATACTGATTCCATGCTTTGCCAATTGTCAGATTACCGAACAGGAAATCAGTAATTATAGTAATTTTCCCGATAGCACCTTGCGGGTTGAGAGTTGTATCTACCTGGACGCGCATTGGTATTGTTCATTATATACATCTTATTATTTTTTTAATCCACAAG
>CALDPJ010000149.1 GCA_937911795.1 uncultured Flavobacteriales bacterium
GTTCATGTAGAGACATTGAATGTAACCATCAACGAGATTACCCCGGATATTCAGGGGCGGTTGATCCGGCTGCACGATGTTGAATTCGCGCTCAACAGTATGTGTCAAACCTATGCCGATGCGGTCAATCAAACTTCAGAAGATCGTATTTTAACGAATTGTGATGGAGAGACAGTAGTTGTTCGCACAAGTGGTTATGCAAACTTCGCGAACCAAATGATCCCCAGCGGTCACGGTTCTATCGTTGCGGTTGTCGGTCAGTTCAACAATAACATGCAGTTAACCATCCGTAATGTAAATGAGGTAAATTTAAATGGGGATCGTTGCACACAAGGCCTCAATTGTGAAGACATCTATTTTTACAAGAATTTTAATGACGGAAGTATAACTTCGGGAGGGTGGAAAAACTATGTCGTAAACAGCCAGCCCATGGCACACAATTGGATCACCAATAGCGCGGGTCAGAACAATCCCGATGATGTTTATGCAGCCGTGAGTGGCCATAATGGTAATCAAACCTACTCTAACACCGAGCTGTGGTTGATTTCACCTTCGGTGGATTTGTCAAATGCAGAGACTCCGGCTTTAAGCTTTATGAATGCTAAAAATTACCAGGGACCTGCGCTCCAACTTTTGATTTCGACTGACTACGATGGCACGAGCAACCCGTCGGAACAAGGAACCTGGATCAATTACACCAACTATGCAACCTGGTCATTCGGTTCTTTTATATGGACCAATTCCAACTTAATAAACATGACCCAATTCAACGGAGAAAGCAATGTGCATGTAGCATTTAAGTACACCAGTACAGCTGCAGGTGCTGCTACCTGGGAATTGGATTTATTACTTTTAGATGAACAATAATCACTAAATCAAAACACCATGAAAAACTTTACTCTTTTACTATTTTCTGCTCTGCTCGTCAGCGGAGTTAACGCCCAGTTGCTCGACAGCGACTTCAGCACCTGGGATGCCGGTCAACCTGCAGGTTGGGTAGGCGCTAAAACCAATTTGGATGGAGAAAACATCTTGCAAGCCGATAATGATGGCGGTCAGGGTGATTTTGCCGTTGAACT
The DNA here is from genome assembly GCA_937911795.1 of uncultured Flavobacteriales bacterium. Classification (GTDB taxonomy): domain Bacteria; phylum Bacteroidota; class Bacteroidia; order Flavobacteriales_D; family SKUL01; genus SKUL01. The sequence continues at coordinate 1,080 of CALDPJ010000149.1, forward strand.
GGTTAATATGGAATCAGGTCACCGTCGTTTTACATCACAGCCTTTGACTGTTGAAGCTGGTCAAAACTATGAAATCACTTTCTGGGCCAGAGGAGCCGGTGATCTGCGATCCGGTCTTTTTGACAACCGTGAAGATGGCGCCGGGTATGTGTACAGTCCTTATGTTGCGGTTGCGTCATCAGAATGGGTGGAATACACTCAGAGTATTATTGCTCAGGAAGACACTGATCTTGCTGAATTTATTTTTTCAGTGCGGAATACTTCCGGAGAAATGAATGTACAGATTGACCGTGTGGTGATTGAAACTGCCGAACTGAACACTGTTTCTATTTACGATATTCAGGATGCGGTAGACGATGGTGCGACCGTGCCCATCTTCTACGAAAGCCGCCTGGCGAAGCTGGACATCAACCGCGAGGAGATCGAGGAAGCGTTCGC
>CALDPJ010000150.1 GCA_937911795.1 uncultured Flavobacteriales bacterium
CAAGATGCCAGGAAATCGCCTCCCCCTCGCGGTCCTCATCCGTCGCCAACCACACCAGGTCAGCAGATTTAGATAATTTCTTTAGTTCACTGACCAATGCTTTTTTATCTGCAGAGACTTCGTAGATGGGTTCGTATCCGTTTTCAACATCAATTGAAAGATCTTTTGATGCAAGATCACGAACGTGACCAAAACTGGATTTCACTGTGAAATCTTTGCCGAGGTAGCCCTCAATTGTCTTCGCCTTTGCAGGCGACTCCACTATTACAAGATTTTTTGCCATGAGAAATTTAGCCGCAAACAAGGGGGTTTAACTACTTTTTGCGAGTTGCAAAATAAGTCAATAGATTGTTGTGCCACCAAAGTTTTTTTCTATTTCGTTGACTAAGAATTAAGTAACAACAACTCACGATCAAAAGAAGAAAAGGCCTTTAAACTGCCACTCTGTCAGACATTCTATAATAATAAGTACTTTTGCAGGTTCAAATCAGGAGAACGTATTGTTATGTTGGATACAACGCCAAAAGTGATAGATGATGCCCGCCAGGGCGAAGCTGTAGCACCTGTAGATTCTCAGAGAGCCGACGGAAAAAGACTCTATATTGAGAGCTATGGCTGCCAGATGAATTTTTCAGACAGCGAAATTGTTGCCGCCATTCTCACCAAAGACGGCTACACCACCACCCGCAACGAGGAAGAAGCAGAAGTCGTGCTCATCAATACCTGCTCGATACGTGATAACGCCGAGCAGCGCGTCCGAAACCGTCTGAATCATTTTCATGCCCGCAAGCGCCGGCAACCCGGTTTGGTCGTCGGAATTCTTGGCTGCATGGCAGAGCGGTTAAAATCGACCCTTCTCGAAGAAGAAAAAATTGTGGATTTAGTGGTGGGCCCGGATGCCTATCGTGATTTGCCCGGCCTCATTGGTCAGGTAGAATCCGGACAAAAGGCAGTCAATGTATTGCTATCACGGGAAGAAACCTACGCAGAAATCAACCCGGTGCGACTGGATCACAATGGCGTGACAGCATTCATTTCTATTATGCGCGGCTGCGACAACATGTGTTCGTTTTGTGTTGTGCCCTTTACCCGGGGTCGTGAACGCAGCAGAGATCCGGAAACGATTGTTCACGAAGCACGCTATTTATATGAACAAGGATACCGCGAAGTAACCTTGCTCGGGCAGAATGTAGATTCGTATCGCTGGAACATCACCAAAAAAGGAGAGGTCATAGAACCCGGAAAAGAAACAGTGAATTTTGCCGGCCTCCTCGAAAAAGTAGCGCTCGCCGTTCCGGAGGTTCGTGTGCGGTTCTCCACCAGTCACCCCAAGGACATGTCGGATGAAGTGCTGGAAACCATGGCCGCATACCCAAACATTTGCAAGTACATTCATTTACCGGTACAATCCGGCAATAGTGATGTGCTGAAAAGAATGAATCGCGGATACAGCCGGGAGTGGTATCTGAACCGAATTGATGCCATCCGTAGAATTATGCCCAACTGCGCCATCAGTACCGATATTATTGCCGGTTTTTGTGGCGAAACGGATGCGGAACACGACGATACAGTGAGCCTGATGCGGGAAGTGGAATACGATTTCGCCTATATGTTTAAGTATTCTGAAAGGCCAAAAACACTCGCCGAACGAAAGATGACGGATGATGTTCCTGAAGAAATAAAACAAAAACGCCTGGAAGAAATCATCAACGTTCAAATGGCCAATTCTTTGAAAGGAAATCAAAAAGCAGTTGGAAAAACATTTGAGGTGCTGGTAGAAGGAACTTCCAAAAAATCCGATCAGGAAATGTGTGGCCGTAATTCTCAGAATGCTATGGTGGTTTTCCCAAAAGGATCCGTGCAAAAAGGAACATATGTTCAGGTACACATCACCGGTTGTACTGCGGCAACGTTAATCGGAGAAGTGGTTGAATCATGAATCTTCAGCAAATAAAACAACGCTTTGGCATTATTGGGAATAATGAACAGCTGAATCGCGCTATTGAGGTAGCTGTTCAGGTGGCGCCGACCGATCTCTCTGTTTTAATCAACGGTGAAAGCGGAACCGGAAAAGAAGTAATGCCTCAGATTATTCACAATCTGAGCGCCCGAAAACACAAAGAATACATTGCCGTAAACTGCGGCGCAATTCCTGAAGGCACCATCGACAGCGAATTGTTTGGTCATGAAAAAGGCTCTTTTACCGGAGCGCATGACACCCGGAAAGGATATTTTGAAGTAGCCAATGGCGGAACGATATTTCTGGATGAAGTAGCTGAACTTCCGCTGCAGACGCAGGTGAGATTACTGCGCGTATTGGAATCCGGCGAATTTATGAAAGTCGGTAGCTCAAAAATGATCAAGACCGATGTCCGGATCACGGCAGCTACCAATGTTAATATCCCTGACGCCATCGCCAAAGGCAAATTTCGTGAAGACCTATATTACCGATTAAATACGGTACCCATTCATCTGCCCCCTCTCCGCGAGCGCAATGATGACATTCAGTTGATCTTTCGTAAATTCTCAGCAGATTTCGCTGAAAAATACCGAATGCCTCCAGTTCAGCTGACCCCCGACGCAGTAGATTTACTGGTCAATTTTTCGTGGCCCGGAAACATACGTCAGCTAAAAAACATTACTGAACAGATTTCGGTGATTGAAGAAGACCGTGAAATAACTGCGGACATCCTGAAGCGCTATCTTCCGCTACACATTAAAGGTACATTGCCGATGGTGGTACCAAAAACCGGAGCCGGAAGTGATTTCAACGAACGTGAGATCCTGTATAAGGTGCTTTTCGATATGAAGAACGATATCTCTGATCTGAAAAAATTGGTGCTGAGCATTATGCAGGACGGATCGGCTCAGCCAGACAAAGAAGATATGGCGCTGATCAAAAAGCTATATCAGTCTGAAGACGGATGGAAATCGCTGGAAAGCAGCACGGAGAAAAATCATCCTCCGACAGAACCATACGAGCGCTATGAAGAACCCATAGAAATCGAAGAATCGCTTTCTTTGGAGGCCACCGAACGGGAATTGATCCGCAAGGCGTTGAAAAAGCACAATAATAAGCGGAAGCATGCTGCTCAGGAACTCGGAATTTCAGAGCGCACCCTTTACCGGAAAATTAAAGAGTATAATATTTAACGACACTTGAAACTGATTCGGCGTCATTTACTGCTATTAACCTTTCTTCCGGTGATTTTTGCCGGATGCTCTGTAAAATATTCATTTACCGGAGCCGATATTCCGGCGGCAGCTCAAACTTTTTCAGTAGAGCCATTCACCGTTGTTGCTCCGTTGGCTGACCCCACCTATGGCCTTACAATTACAGAAAGCATCAAGGAGTTAATTCTGAATCAATCACGGCTCGATTTAACAAATAGTGAAGGAGATCTTCAGTTCGAAGGAACAGTAACGGGATATAACGTTGCCCCGGCGGCTATTTCTTCGGATGAATTTGCCGAAATCAACAGGCTTACCATCACGCTTCGGGTAACGTATATCAATACCTTTGATGAAGAAAAAAGTTTTGAACGCTCTTTCAGCCGTTTTGCCGATTTCCCAACTACTCAGGAACTCCTCGATGTGGAGCAAGGGCTAATAGAAGAAATAAATGTTCAGTTAACCCAGGATATATTTGACGCCTCTTTGGGCAGTTGGTAATGAAAACCGAAAACATCAACGAATTTCTGCGTCACCCGGACAAGTTATCCGCCGACCACCTGCCGGAATTAAAACAACTTGTGGCAGATTATCCGTGGTGTCAGTCGTTTCAGATTTTACTTGCTAAAGGATTGAAGATTTCGGATGATCCGACTTTTAATAAGCAGCTCAAGAAAACGGCGATCTATGCCACGGATCGCAAGATTCTTTACCGTTTGATTATGCAACCGGGATTACAAAAGTCGATCGCGGATTTTGAAACGCTCGTTTCCACCCCGTCATCGGAACTCCCGGAACCGGAAATCGCAGAACCTTCCACACAGCCTGATGAAGAAATAACTACTGTTGAGCCTTCTGAAGCAGAACCCGTACAACCGGCACTTCCAGATCCTGAAAAATCCGATGAAGAAGAGTCTCCAGAAATAGATTCGCGAAATCTGGAGCAGGAAGTTTTGAAAGAAGTGGTTGCACACGCGTATCAAATCGAGTTCGAATCTACCACACCAGAACGGGCCGAAGAGAAAAAAGCGGTTCCTGAAAAAGTGGTTCAGCAACCAAAACAAATTCCGCAGAGCTTTATAGATTTTATCACAGGTGGCGGTATTCCGGAAACCACTTCTGCAGATGTATCATCCGGTGATTCCAAAACCACCGATGAAGAATCGAGCCTCATTGAAAAATTCATTAAAAACGAGCCGAAAATTGAGCGAAAAAAGTCGAACTTCTTCTCTCCTGTAAACATGGGGAAAATGAGTTTGGTAGACAAGGACGAGGTGGTATCTGAAACACTGGCTGGCATTTACGCGAAACAGGGAGATCTCGAAAAAGCCAAAAGAGCTTACCGTCAACTTGCTTTGAAATATCCTGAAAAAAGTCTTTACTTTGCAGGCCTTATAAAAAAACTGGAGCAATCCGGAAATTAAACTTAACCCACTATGTCCGTATTTATCGGTGTTCTTATCATTATCGTTTGTGTTCTACTCGTTCTGGTGATACTTGTTCAAAATCCAAAAGGCGGAGGACTTTCCTCTGAATTCGGAAGTGCCAATCAAATTGGAGGTGTTAGAAAAACAGCCGATTTTCTCGAAAAATCTACCTGGGGACTGGCCATTGCGTTGGTTGTATTGAGCCTCGTTGCGGCTGCGGTTCAGGAAGGTTCTACGGTACCTCAATTCAACGACACCGTTCCTACGCAACAGGACTTTCCTGCGAATGAATAAAAGAACTATCTGCGGAGTAAAATTCCTCAGCAATTTACTGACAAAATGCCTGCCAACCGGACAGGCATTTTTTTATTCCTGACATTTCTGTCCTGACTTGCGCACCCTCAACTGACCAAATTGCAGGGTTTGGGTAATGGCATAAAATCTGACAAGGACGTGCAGCATGATTAAACATGTTTAATCTTTCAATGTCAAATCCAAAAAATAAATCGAAATGTCAGTAAACGTAAAACCATTAGCCGACAGAGTTCTGGTAGAACCATCTCCGGCAGAAGAAAAAACCGCCAGCGGAATTATCATCCCGGATACGGCCAAAGAAAAGCCTCAGCGAGGTAAAGTAATTGCTGCCGGAAAAGGTAAAACCGACGAGCCGATGACCGTTAAGGAAGGAGATATGGTGATGTACGGACAATATTCCGGAACCGAAATCAAACTCAACGGTCAGAGCTATCTCATCATGCGGGAATCAGATATTTTCGGAATCATAGAAAACTAAGAATCAACGGAAAATCCGGACTTCTGAAAACAATCTACTTAAAACAAATCATCTTTAAAATCAATAAAAATGGCTAAGAATATCACATTCGACCTGGATGCCAGAGACAAACTCAAAAAAGGAGTTGACGCTTTGGCCAATGCGGTAAAAGTTACCCTCGGTCCAAAAGGACGAAACGTAGTAATTGATAAGAAATTCGGAGCACCTTCGATCACCAAAGACGGGGTTACCGTTGCACGCGAAATCGAACTCGAAGATCCCATTGAAAACATGGGTGCGCAAATGGTAAAAGAAGTTGCTTCCAGAACAGCCGATATCGCTGGTGACGGTACAACTACTGCAACTGTACTCGCCCAGGCCATTATTAAAGGTGGTCTTAAAAACGTAGCGGCAGGTGCCAATCCAATGGATTTGAAACGAGGAATTGATCAGGCAGTACAAGCCGTTGCTTCAGCGTTGAAAACACTATCAAGCGAAGTGGGTGATGACAATTCAAAAATTGAACAAATCGCAACCATTTCTGCCAACAACGACAAAACCATCGGTAAGCTGATTGCCGAAGCAATGGAAAAAGTTAAGAAAGAAGGCGTTATCACGGTTGAAGAAGCCAAAGGAACCGAAACCTACGTTGAGATTG